>NZ_JBHYUU010000028.1:0-62444 GCF_042749955.1 Kitasatospora sp. NPDC059462
GCCTACCTGGCGGCCGCCACCTGGCGCACCGGGTGGGACCTGCGCTCCGCCGTGTAGATCTTCCCCGGGGGCGGGCCCGGGGCCCCCCGCGGGCGCCGGGCCGGCCCTCCCGCCTCTTCGCCCCCCATCTCCACCCCCCATCTCCTCCCCCTCCTGAACTCCCACCGAGAGGTGAACACATGAGCAGCGCGGTGCCGCCCGGCGGGGCGGGCCCCGGCCTCGACGACCCGCGCGGGACGGTCGAGGCCCAGGCCGCCCGACTGGCCGCGTCCGGCCTCGACACGCCCGGCCCCTACCTGATCGGGGTGCGCCACCACGCGCCCTCGCTCAGCGCCGTCGTGCCCGCCCTGCTCGACGCCGCCGCACCCGAGGTGCTGCTGGTCGAGCTCCCCGCCGAGTTCCAGCCCTGGCTCGGCCTGCTCGCCGACGAGGCCACCACGGCCCCGGTCGCCCTCGCCGCGGCTCCCGCCGCCGACCGCTCGAACGAGGACGCCGACGGGATCGGCGCCGAGGCCGGCCACGGCACCGGCCTCGCCTTCTACCCCTTCGCCGACTTCTCGCCCGAACTGGCCGCCCTGCGCTGGGCGCGCCGCCACGGCGTCGAGACCATCGCCTGCGACCTCCCCCTCGCCGTCCGCGACCGGTACCGCGAGCGCGAGCACCACCACCCCGACGGCGAGGCCCGCCCCGGTGTCGCCGACGCGCTGCGTCACCGCCTCACCGGGCGCGACGACGACGAGGACCTCTGGGACCGCCTCGTCGAGACCGCCGCCCCCGGCTCCACCCCGGAGGCCGTCCGGCGCGCCGCCCTGCTGGTCGGCTGGGCGATGCGCCAGGACGCCGAGGACGGCCGCGGCGTCGACCCCTACGACCTGCGGCGCGAGGCCTGGATGCGCGAGCGCATCCGGGAGGCGGGCGCCGGCGGCCGCCGGGTCGCCGCCGTCATCGGCGCCTTCCACGCCCCCGCGTTCACCGGGGACGGGCCCGCCGCGCCGGCCGAGCACCCGGCCGAGGCCGCCCCTGACGCCCGGCACGTGGTCTCCCTGATCCCGTACACCTATCCGCTGCTCGACGCCCGCTCCGGCTACCCGGCCGGCATCCGCGACCCCGAGTGGCAGCACACCGTGCTCGACGCCGGGGGCGATCCGGACCGGCTCGCCGAGGCGCTCGTCCGCACCGCCGTGCGCATCTGCGAGGCGCTGCGCTCCCAGGACCACCCCTCCGGCCCGGCCGACGCGCGCGAGATCGTCCGGCTCGCCGGTGACCTCTCCCGGCTGCGCGGCCTCGCCGCCCCCGGGCGCGGCGAACTCGTCGAGGCGGTGCAGACCGTCCTCGCCCAGGGCGAACCCCTCGGCCGCGGCCGGGCGGTGGCCCGCGCGCTGGAGAAGGTCCTGATCGGCACCCGCACCGGCGAGCCCACCCCGGCCGCCCCGCGCAGCGGGCTCGCCCCCGCCGTCGAGCGGCTGCTCGCCGAGCTCGGCCTCCCCGGCCCCGGCGACACCGCCGAGTCCGCCCCCCGTGAACTCCGCCTCGACCCGCTCCGCTCGCCCCTCGACCGGCGCCGCGAACTGCTCCTCCACCGCCTCGGCGCGTGCGGCGTCCCCTACGCCGAGTCCGTCGAGACCACCGGCGCGGGCGGCACCGAGACCCTCACCACCCGTTGGCGCGTCCGCTGGACCCCGGCCGTCGCCGCCATGCTCACCGTCGCCGGAACCCGGGGTGTCACCCCGGCCCAGGCCGCCGAGGGCGTCCTGCGCGAACGGCTCCGCCGCGAACAGCAGGCGGACGGCCCCACCGCCCGCGAAGTCCTCCGAGGCCTCGCCGACGCCGCCGCCTGCGGCCTCCCCGCCCTCACCGGCACCCGCCTCACCCAACTCACCGCCGTCCTCCCCGCGAGCGGCACCCTCCCCGACCTCCTCGACGCCCTCGCCCTCCTCGACCGCCTCACCGCCACCCACCACTCCACCCACCCCGACACCCCCACCAGGACCGCCCTGCCCACCGGCACCGGAGCCGCCACCTCGTCCGCCGTGCCGCAGGTCCGGGCGGGCCTGTCCGCCGGTTCGGGGGCCGGCGACACGTCGGCTGCGTTGCAGGTCGGGACGGACCCGCTTGCCGGTTCGATCCCGTCCTCGGGTGGCGCGTCGTCCGCCGTGCCGCACGTTCGGACGGCCCCGTCCGCCGGTTCGGGGGCTGCTTCTGCCGCGTCCTCCGGCGGGGTGCCGCCGGGCGAGGTTGCCGCGTCCTCCGGGGGAGGGGCTGCGGGGATGGCCGGCGAGGGATTCCCGGACGGGGCCGGTGGCCCCTCCGCGCAGCCGGGCCCGGACGAGGACCCGGCGCTCGCCGTGCTGGCGGCGGCGGCCGAGGTGGTGACGGTGGCGGCGGTTCGTCAGCTGGAGGGACTGGGCGGGTCCGACGAGGCGGACGACGCCCGGGCGCTGGTGGAGCTGGCGCGGCGGGCGGACCTCTCGGGAGGCGTGCGCCTGCGGCACACGCTCACCGAACTCGCCGACGGCGGAAGCCCCTTGGTGCGCGGTGCGGCCGGGGCGGTGCGGGTGCTGCTGCGGCAGGAGGATCCGGCGGTGTTCGGCGACCGGACCGCCTCCTGGGTCGACGGCGCCACCGGGCCCGAGGCCCGGCACGCCCTCGGGCGGTCCCTGGTCGGGCTGCTCACGGCGGCGGAGGGACTGTTCTCGACCGCCCCCGAGGTGCTCGAACCGGTGCTGGAGCGGGTGGTCGGCCTCCCCGACACCGCTTTCCTGGACCGCCTGCCGGCACTGCGCGGCGGGTTCGACACGCTCAGCCCGGCCGCCCGCGACCGGTTGCTGCACCTGGTCGAGGAACGCCTCGGCACCCGGTTGGACACCCTCCCCGCGGAGCTGCCGCCCGCGCTGCTCGCCGACTGGTCCCGCGCCGACCTGGCCGCCCGCGCCGCGCTCGCCCGCCGCGGACTGCTGCCCGCGCCGCTCCCGGCGCCCACGACGGACGCGCCCACGACGGACGCGCCCACGACGGACGCGCCCACGACGGACGCGCCCACGACGGACGCGCCCACCACGGACGCGCCCACGACGGACGCGCCAGCCCACACCCACGAGCACACCGGCACCCACGCCCTCGGCCCGGCCGAGCGCTGGCGGCTGCTGCTCGGCCGACCGGGCAGCGGCGGCCTCGGCGGCCGGGCCTCGCGCCTGGCGATCGCGCTCGACGAGCTGTACGGCACGGGCCACGGCGAGGGCTCCGGCCCGGGTCTGGACGGCCGCGGCGGTGCGGGCGGCAACCGGGGCGGGCGCGAGGCGCCGTACCCGGGCGTGCGCGAGTGGTCCGAGGAACTGGAGGCGCTGTTCGGGCCGGGCCTCCGCGAGGAGGTGCTCGCGGCCGCCGTCGCCCAGGGCCGCGGGGACGTGCTGGAGGCGGTCGACCCGGACGCCGTCCGCCCGTCGGTCGACCTGCTGCGGGCCGTCCTGGAGCACGCGGGCGGCCTGCCCGAGGCCCGGTTGGCGGCGCTGCGTCCGCTGGTCCGGCGCCTGGTCGACGAGCTGAGCCGGGAGCTGGCGACCAGGCTGCGCCCCGCCCTCACCGGAATCAGCGTGCCGCGCCCGAGCCGCCGCCCCGGCGGTGGTCTGGACCTGCACCGGACCATTCGCGCCAATCTCGCCACCGCCCGCCCGGTCGACGGTGACCCGGGCGCGATGACGATCGTGCCGGAGCGCCCGGTCTTCCGGACCAGGGCCCGGCAGGCGTCCGACTGGCGGATGATCCTGGTCGTGGACGTCTCCGGCTCGATGGAGGCGTCGACCATCTGGGCGGCGCTGACCGCCTCCATCCTGGCCGGGGTGCCCTCGCTGAGCACCCACTTCGTCGCCTTCTCCACCGAGGTGGTCGACCTGACCGACCGGGTGACGGACCCGCTGGGCCTGCTCCTGGAGGTCCAGGTGGGCGGCGGCACGGACATCGCGGGCGGACTGCGGTACGCGCGGAGCCTGGTGACCGTGCCGTCCCGCACGCTGATCGCGGTGGTCAGCGACTTCGAGGAGGGCGGTCCGGTCGGCGGGCTGCTCGCGCAGACCCGGGCACTGGTCGGCTCCGGCTGCCACCTGCTGGGCTGCGCCGCACTGGACGACACCGGGAACGCCCGGTACTCGAAGGCGGTCGCGGGCCAACTGGTCGCGGCCGGGATGCCGGTGGCGGCGCTCAGCCCGCAGGAACTGGCCCGCTGGGTGGGGGAGAAGGTCCGATGACGGAGGTGGCAGGGGCAGTGACGGTGACGGGCACGGACGCGCAGTGGCCGGCGGTGCGGCCGGAGGTGGTCGCCGAGGTGGTGGCCGGGCTGTCGGCACGGTTGCAGAAGCGCCTGGACGGCGCCGCCGCCAAGCTGGCCGGGCGGCCGGTGGAACGGGACGGCGAGGACTGGCGGATCGCCGTCGACGAGGAGACGGTGCTCGTGCTGCACGCACCGGGTGGGGTGCTCGCCGACCAGGCGGACGTGCGCTGCGGCTGTCTGCTGGCGCCCGCCTGTGTGCACCGGGCCGCGGCGGTCACGGTCTGCCCGCTCGCGGACGACGAGCCGCCCACCGAGCCGCCCGCCGAGCTGCCCACCGAGGCGCCGTCGCCCGACCGGACGGACCGGGAGAGCTCGACGGACCGGACGGCCACGGCACCCGAGCCCGGCCCCGCCCGGCCCGCCGGGGCCGCGACCGCCGAGGCCCCCACCCCCGCCGAACGGGCCGCCGCCGAGCACCTGCACCGGGTGGGCGCCGCCGTGCTGGCGGCGGGCGTCGGCGGCGCGGGCGCGGTGCTCCAGGCGGAGCTGCTGCGGGCGGCCCACCGGGCCCGGCTGGCGGGCCTGTACCGGCCGGCGGCCGCGGCGGTGGCCGTGGTCACCCGGATCCGCGCCGCCCGCTCGGGCGAGCCGGACCACCGGCTCGCCGACCTGGTGGCCGGTCTGCGCGAACTCCTCGGTCTCAGCACGGCGCTGGCCCTCGCCGCCACCCCGGACGCCGGGCCGGCCGTCGCGGAGCTGCGCGGCACGGCCCGCCAGAGCTATGCGCCGGCGGGCGGCCTGCGGCTCTACGGGTTGTTCTCCGAGCCGGTGCTGACGGCCACCCACGCGGGGGTGCTCACCTGGGCGGTGGACGCGGGCGGCGGGCTGCACACGATGGCGGAGATCATGCCGCACAGCGACGCCGCGGCGGCGGCGCCGCAGGCCGTGGGCGCCGGGAACCGCACGGTGCGGCTGGGGGACGCGATGCTCAGCCACCGCGAGTTCACCCGGGCCGGGCTGGCCGTGCAGGGGGCGACCAGGTCGCCGGCCGGACGGCTCGGGGCGGGCGCCTCGGTCCGGGCGGTCCGCGCGGCGGGCGCGGCCTGGACGGCGGAGCCGCTCGCGGGGCTCTGGGGCGAGCCGCGGGCCGCCCAGGTGGCCCGGGCCCTCGCGGCGGGGGCGCTGCCGCCGGAGGCCCGGCCGGCCGGGAGCGAGCTGCTGTTCCTGGACGTCACGCTGCTCGGCGCGGTGCCGTACGGGCCGGGGGGAGAGGCGCGGCTGCTGGCGGAGTGCGAGGGGGTGGTGCTGGCGCTGCGCGCCGCGCACGACCACCCGGGGCTGGCGCACCGGGGCAACCTGGCGCTGCTCGCCACCGCCCCCGGCCTGCGGCTGCGGGTGATCGGCCGGCTGGAGCGCTCGGCCCGCCCGGAGCTGCGGCTGCTGGCCGTCGGTCTGCCGCCCGCGTCCGCGACCCCGGAGGAGCCCTCCCTCGCGCTGCCCGCCGACCGCGCGGGCCGGGTCAACCTGGGCCTGGAGCGGCTCCAGACGGCGGACCTCGTCCTTCCGCCCGCCACCGGCCCCGCCGACACCGGCCTGCCCGCCACCGGCCCGACCGGGTCCGTACCGCCGGCGCCGTCCGGGGTGCCGGCGGCCGGTGAGGCCCCGACCACCCCCGTGCACCTGCTCGCCCGCCGGGTGGAGCAGGCGGTGACCGGCGGCCGGGCCGCGCTGGCGCTCGGCTCCCGGGCGACCGGGGGCGACCGGGCCCGGCTGCGTTCGGCGGGGCTGGCCACCGGTGCGGCGCTGCTGGACGGGCTGCTCGCGGCGGCGGCGGACCAGCCGCGCGACGTGTTCGGCCGGGTGGTCACGGACGACCACGGCGCCTTCGCGGCCGCCTGGCTGGCGGCGGCCTGGTACGAGGAGGAACTGGCCTCGGCGCTCTGCGTGACCGGTTGGGAGCCCGGAGAAAACTAATTGCACAAGCAGGTAAGCCGCGCTGAGTGGCATAATCGGGCAGAGAAGGACGTTCCACCGCGTGAGCGGAACCGACCACAGAGAGGCGAGCCATGGGGATCCAGGACGACGCCGCCGAGATCCGCGCCGGCGGCTGGCGGACGCTCGCCGCGCTTCACGGGCTGATCGACTCGGCGCTGGAGAAGACGCTGCAGGCGGAGCACCGGCTCTCGGTGGTCGAGTACACCGTGCTGGAGGCGCTGTCGCGGCAGGACGGCTGGCACATGCGGATGCAGCAGCTGGCCCGCGCGGCCGCGCTGAGCAGCAGCGCGACCACCCGGCTGGTGAGCCGGCTGGAGGAACGGGGGCTGCTCAGCCGCTACCTCTGTGCGGACGACCGGCGCGGCATCTACACCGAGCTGACCCCGCAGGGGCGCGAACTGCTGGCGGCGGCCCGTCCGACGCACGACGCGACCCTGGAGGCGACGCTCACCGAGGCCGCCGACCTCCCCGAGCTGGCGCCGCTGGTCCGGGCCCTGTACGAGCTGGAGCTGGCCCCGACGGTCCCGGCCACGTCCTGACGGGCCGGCCCTCCCCGGGGCCCCGGCCCGTCCGGGTCGCCCGGGTCGCCCGGTTTCACCGGTGCGCGGCGAGCGCGTCCCGGTGGACCCGGTCGAGCAGGGCGAGCAGCAGTTCCTTGCTGGACGCGCGCTCCCGGACGTCGCAGAGCACCACGGGGACGTCCGGGTCCAGGTCCAGCGCGCGTCGGACGTCCTCGGGGGCACAGTCGCGGCGCCCGTAGAAGCAGTTGACTCCGACGGCGAAGGGGATGCCGCGCTGCTCGAAGAAGTCCACGGCGGCGAAGCTGGACTCCAGCCGCCGGGTGTCGGCCAGCACGATGGCACCGAGCGCGCCGAGCGCCAGGTCGTCCCACATGAACCAGAAGCGGAACTGTCCCGGGGTGCCGAACAGGTAGAGCACCAGGTCCTCGCGGACGGTGATCCGCCCGAAGTCCATCGCCACGGTGGTGGTCGACTTCTCCTGGACGCCGTCGAGGCTGTCGACCCCGATGCTGGCGCGGGTCATCCGCTCCTCGGTCTGCAACGGCTCGATCTCGCTGACCGAGCCGACCATGGTGGTCTTGCCGACGCCGAAGCCGCCGGCGACGAGGATCTTGACCGCGCCCGGCACCAGGCTCTGGGTCGTCACGTCGGGTCTCCTGAAAGGGGGAACGGGGCGGGGCGAGGGGTAGCGGGGGCGGCCGAGCGGGGCGGCTCAGAGCCGCCGCACGCCCTCGATCACGGCCTGGATGAGCGCGATGTCCGGCGCCTCGGCGAGCTCGACGGGCGCCCGGGTGAGGATCATCCGGGCCTCGGCGAGGTCGTCGAGCAGCACCTTGACCACGCTCACCGGGAGATCCAGGACGGCCGCGATCTCGGCCACCGCGAGCGGGCGTTCGCGGCAGAGGTCCAGGATCGCGGCCGGCTCGGGCGTCATCCGGCTGGTGTCCGTGCGCGGGTCGGCGGTGACGACCAGGGTGATCAGCGCGAAGCCGTCACGGACCGGGCCGGTGCGCCCGTTGGTGATGGCGTAGGGGCGGACCAGGTGGCCGGCCTCCTTGTCGAAGAACCAGGCCTCGGCGGCGTCGACGGTCACGCACCGCCACCCGCATCCGGTTGGCCGGCGTCGCTGCGCGGCGCTGCGGTGAGGTACTGGCCGACCTGCTTGACCAGCATGTTGATCTCGTAGGCCATCAGCCCGGCGTCGACCGCCTCGCTGGTGAGCACGGCGAGCCGGGCGCCCTGGCCGGCGGTCGTGACGAACAGGAACAGCTGGTCCATCTCGATCACGGTCTGCCGCACCCGCCCGCCGCCGAACCGCTGGCCGGCGCCGCGCGCGAGGCTCTGCAGACCGGAGGCGACGGCCGACAGGTGCTCGGCGTCGGCCCGGTCGAGGCCCTGGGAGAGTCCGACCAGCAGGCCGTCCTCGGAGAGCACGATGGCGTGCCGGGTCTCCGGGACGCGTGCCACCAGCTGGTCCAGCAGCCAGTTGAGGTCGCGCTCGGTGTCGGTGTGCTGCGTCGTCATCGCTGTTCCTTAGCTGTGGGGGGCGCGTCCGGGTCGGGTGTGGCGGCACGGGCCGTGCGGGTGCCGTGCTGGATGGCGGCCATGGTGGCCCGTGAGCGCTGCGGCGAGGGGTCCTCGCCGGGCTGCGCGGGGGAGCCGGGCGGTCCGTACGGGGCGGTGGGGGACGCCTGGGACTCGCGCAACTGTTCGGCGAGGCTGGCGTTGCGGACCCGCCGGGGCAGGACGCGCGGGGTGCGCAGCTCGCCCTCGGGCCCGTACTCCGCCAGGGCCTCCTCGGGACGCTGGTGCGTGGGAGCGGGAGTGGGTGCCGGCGTGGGTGCCGGCGATCCGGTCTGTGCGGCCGACGGCTCGCCGGTCCCGCCCCAGAACCCGGCCCCGCCCCCGAGGACGTCCGGGCCGGGCTCGCCCGCCGGGTCCTGGAACGGCCGGGGCCGTCCGGGCCGGGCCACGACCACCGCGCCCGGCAGGCCGGGGATCGGGGAGCCCACCGGCAGACCGCCGTTGACCGCCGGATCGCCCTCGTCCTGCGCGCCGCCGTCCCGTGCACCGCCGTTCGCGGGGTAGTGCGCGACCAGCTCGCCGATCACGACACCGCCGTCGACCGCCCCGCCACCACCGACCCCTCCGACCCCTCCGACCCCTCCGGCCTCGGGGGAGACGGCCGGCCCGGGAACGGCCACCCGGCCCGATGCCGCCACCGGCTCCGCCACCGGCCCGGGCAGCCCGTCGCGCACCCCGGAGAGCGCACCCGGCACCTCCCGGCCGCCCGCACGCCCGCCCGGCGCGAGGCCCGCGCCCGAGCCGCCGTCCGTCCCGGCGCCCGTGCGGCCCGTTCCGACGCCCGTCCCGGCCCCCGTCCCGATCCCGGCCCCCGCCACCGTGTCCGCCCCGGCCCCCGGCCGCAGGTCCGGCACCGGCGAGCGGGTGACCCGGGCGCCCGCCGGCAGTCCGCTGAAGGCGCACGGCGGCTCGGCCTGCTGCAGCAGCACCGCCGGTACCAGCACCACGGCCCGCGTCCCGCCGTACGGCGAGGGCCGCAGGGTGACCTGGACGTCGTGCCGGGCGGCCAGCCGGGCAACCACGAAGAGCCCGAGCCGCAGGTCGTCGCCGAGCGCGGAGACGTCCAGCTCGGGCGGGTTGGCCAGGTAGTCGTTGAGCCGCTGGTACTCCTCCTCGACCATGCCGAGGCCGCGGTCCTCGACCTCCACCACCAGGCCCTTGGGCACCTCCTGCGCGGAGACCTGCACCTGGGTGTAGGGCGGGGAGAAGGTGGTGCCGTTCTCGATCAGCTCGGCGACGAGGTGGATCACGTCGGCGACCGCCTGACCGCTGAGCGAGGTGCGGGGCACGCCCTGGACGACGACCCGCGAGTAGTTCTCGGTCTCGGAGACGGCGCTGCGCAGCACGTTGACCATCGGCACGGCGTTGCGCCAGCGCCGGGCGGGCAGCGCGCCGCCGAGGATGACCAGGTTCTCCGCGTTGCGCCGCATCCGGGTGGCGAGGTGGTCGACGGCGAACAGCTCGCGCAGCAGGTCGGGTTCCTCGTGCTCGCGCTCCAGCGCGTCCAGCATGCTGATCTGGCGGTGGATCAGGATCTGGGTGCGGCGCGCGATGTTGAGGAAGACCTTCTTCGTCCCCTCGCGCCCCTGGGCCTGGTGGACGATGGCGGCGACGGCGGCCTGCCGGATGCCGGCGAGGCTGTCCGCGGCCTGCTGGAGTTCGTCGCCGCCCCGCCGCGGCGGGGTCCGGGCGGGGGGCGGCACGGGGACCGACTCGCCCGCCCGCAGCCGGCCGACGACCCCCGGGATCTCGTGCTGGGCGAGCGCCAGGGCGTCGACGTGCAGGGCGGCGATCCGGGCCGGCAGGGTGCGGGCGGTGCGCAGACCGCGCACCAGGCTCCAGAGCAGGACCACGCCGACCGCCGCGCTGCCGGCGTACAGGGCGGTGCGCTCCCCGGCGTCGCGCAGCAGGTAGGCGGCGTAGCCCCAGACGGCGGCGAGGCCGAGGCCCGGGACCAGGGCGAGGGCGAGGAGCGAGCTGCGTAGGGAGCCGGACCGGCCGGCGCGGTGGCCCGTCCGGGGGGCCGATATGCCTGGCATCTGATTCCTTGTAGCAGGGCGAACGGCGGGGTGTCCGTGTGCGGTCCGGCCGGGGCTGCTGGGGTGCCACGGCCGACGGTGCCCGGAGGGTTGCCGGAGGTGGTGACCCGTGGGGTCACCGTCCGGACGGATGCAGCACGGCCGCCGACTTCAGGCACGCTACCAGCCCCGGGTGCCCTTCGGGCAACATCAACTGACCATATGTGAACGCCTGATGACAGCGTGTCGGGAACACCGGAGGGTGTCCCTCCGGGCATTCGCACTGGTCAGCGAAGTGCGGCGACTGCCGGGGGAGCGCCTGACGGCTTTCCGGCGGCCGGATCCGGCCGCCGGAAAGCCGTCAGGGACAGGTCAAGGAATGGAATCCCGCGGTCAGCCCGCCAGCGGCATCCGCAGCACGGCCGCCGACCCGGCCTGGAGCTCCGCCTCCGCGTGCGCCTCGCGTTCGGCCGCCTCGCTCCACGCCCAGCCCGCCAGGCCGGCGAGTTCGGCCGACCACTGCTTGCCGTAGGTGCCCGAGGCCACCTGGCCGAGCCGCAGCCGCTGGACGTCCGAGGTGCCGGCCGGCGGGTAGGTGTGGGTGGCGTCGCGCAGGTAGCGCTCGATGTGGAACTCCGCCTGCAGCCCGCGGGCCGCGTGGATCTCCATGGCGTTGCGCGCCGAGTCCATCGCGTACTCGGTGTTGATCAGCTTGGCGTTCATCAGTTCGGCGTCGCAGGCCTTGCCGTGGTCCAGCAGGTGCGAGGCGTGGTACGCGGCGAGCTTGGCGGTCATCAGCCGGGACTGCATCTCGCCCAGCTTCAGTGCGATGTTGGGCAGTTGGGAGAGCGGCTTGCCGTAGAGCATCCGCGCCTCGGCGAACCGCACGGTGTCCTCCACGATCGCCACGTGGAGGCCGAGGGCGACCGCCGCCAGGTTCAGCCGCCCGTACAGCGTGGACGAGGAGTAGGCGACGTCCAGGCCCTGGCCCTCCCGGCCGAGCAGGTTGCCGGCCGGGATCCGGCAGCCCTCGAATACCAGTTCGCCGAAGCTGAAGCCGTGCAGGCCGCTCTGCGAGCCGAGGGCGCCGGTGCGGAAGCCCGGGCGGTCGCTCTCCACCAGGAAGGCGGACAGGCCCCGGCTGCCCTGGCCGGTGCGCAGCACCACGCCGTGCACGTCGCCGATGTGGGAGTTCCCCACGAACCACTTGCGGCCGTCGAGCACGTACTCGTCGCCCTCGCGCCGGGCGGTGCCGCTCATGCCGAGCACATGACCGCCGGACTCCGGTTCGGTGACGGCGATCGTGGGCAGCGCCGCTCCGGAGGCGAACCTGGGCAGCCAGTAGCGGCGTTGGGCGTCGTTGCCGAAGTGGATGACCTTGGCGACGCCGAGCTGCGAGGCCTGCGCCACCGCCCCCATGGCGCCGCTGACGCGGGACAGCTCCTCGACGATGACGGTCTTGGCAAGATGCCCCAGCCCCAGCCCGCCGAACTCGCGCGGGATGGTCACTCCGATCCAGCCCCGGCGGGCGATCTCCCGCGCGAGTGCGAACTCGACCTGGCGCTCGGCCTCCATTCTGGCCACCTGCGGGCGCACTTCCTTCTCCGCGAACTCGCGCACCTCCGCACGGAGGTGCTCGTGTCGTTCGTCGGTGAAGTAGTCCATCGCCATGCCCCGGTCCTCTCGGGTTCGGTTCGTTCGGTGGAAGTGCCTCCGTCCGTGCAGCCGATCCGCTCGGCCGCCGAGGGCGTGGGGGAGGTGACGGTGGCGGCCGGGTGCCCCGTTGCATCCGGGTGCGCGCGGAGTGCCGGCGGTGGCCCACGCTGCCCATGGGGACCGCCGATTTTCGGCAGGGCTCATTGTCATATGTGTGTCGAAAGTGCTCTACGGAGGATCTTGGATTGGCGCGATCGGGTCGTTCGGGGACTGCCGAGGGTTGAAACGCCGGAAGAAGGGGATACGACGTTCCCCCGATTCCCGGATCCGCCGGAGCCGAGGGTTCCGCTTCCGGTTCCCCTCCCGTTCCCGTCCGGAGGTCCGCCCGCCGTCTCGCCGTCCGCCGTGTGGCTTTGACGGAGCATCAACAGACGCGGTGGCGCGGACGGAGAAAGCCGAAGGTGCCGGATGTCTGATTACATGTGCGCCATGACTGATGTGATGAGCACTCAAGGCCAGTTCCCGGGTGCCGCCGGGGAGTCGGAGCGGGCCCGCAGGCTTCGCAGCCTGGGCCTCGACGAGCCCACCGCGGACGAGGCCTTCGACCGCTTCGCCCACCTGGCCGCCAGCATCACCCGCGCCCCCATCGCGATGGTCAACTTCATCAACGACGAGCGCCAGATGTTCCGGGGGCTCTACATTCCGCCAACCTCCCCCGACATTCCGGCCGACGAGGGCTCCTCCTGGGCCGACCGGGGCATCGCTTTCGACCTGCCGACCCGTCAGATGCCGCTGAGCCACGGCTTCTGCCCCCACGTCGTCGCCCAGCGCTCCCCCCTCGCGCTGGACGACATCCTCGCCTACCCCCGGTTCTCCGGGAATCCGGTCGTCGACGAGCTGGGCGTGCGCGCGTACCTCGGCGCCCCGCTGGTCGACGACACCAACACCGTCATCGGCACCGTCTGCGTCCTCGACCGCGAACCCCGCCAGTGGGGCCGCGAGCGCCTGCGCGACATCCAGCACCTCGCCGAGGCGCTGCTCTCCGAGATCCGGCTGCGTGACAACCTGCTCGCCCAGCAGCAGGAGATGTTCGCGGCCTTCGACGGCTCGCCCTTCCCGATCATGCTCACCGACGGCCCCGGCCAGGAGATCCGCTACGCCAACGCCCAGCACGCCGAGGTCTTCGGCGCCCCGGCGGCGTACGGCACCATCGGCCAGGCCTACCCCCAGCTCGGCGCCGCCGGCCTCCAGCAGGCGGTCTCCGAGGCCTACCGCACCGGCCGCGCCACCGTCCTCAACGACGTGCGCGTCCAGTCCCTGCGCCCCGATGCCCAGCGCGGCCAGCAGATCTTCAGCTTCACCAGCAGCCCGCTGCGCGCCGTCCGCACCGGCCAGGTCAGCGGCGTGCTGACGGTCGGCATGGACGTCACCGCGCAGTCCCGCACCGAGGAGGAGCTCGGCACCCTGGCCGCGCTCCTGGTCGACCGCCTCCAGCAGAGCGGCGGCGCCTCCGCCGTCCGCCCGGGCACCGGCGGCGGCGACACCGGGCTCGTCCTGCCGGCCTGAGCACGGGCCGCCCGGACCACCCGGTCCGGTCTCCCACCCGTTCTCGTGGTACCGCTCGACCCTGCACCACCCGGCACGACCCAGCACCACCCAGTACCGCCCAGCACCACCCGGTACCGCCCAGCACCACTCGGAACCACCCGCTCCACCCGCTCCACCGCGTCCGCGACGGCTCCCGCCACCGCGGCGGGGCGCCTCTCACCCCCGAGGAGAGGCCCCCCGCCACGGTGCAGTCCCGCCGGACGCCGTCCGCGTCGAACGCCGTCCGCGTCGACGCCCATCGGGTGAACGCCCGCCGTCGCTCCGCCGTCCGGGTGAAAGCCGTCCGGGTGAACCGCCGGGCGCCCTCCCGCCGCACCCGCCCGCACGGCACGGCCGGTGGTAGGCATGGGCCGCATGCAGTGGTTCGCCGCCCCCGAGTACTGGCTCAGCAGACTGCTCGTGCAACGGCTGCTGGCCGCCCTCTACCTCACCGGCTTCCTCGCCGCGGCCCTCCAGTTCCGCGCCCTCCTCGGCAGCCGCGGCATGCTCCCCGTCCCCCGCTTCACCGCCCGGGTCCCGTTCCGCCACGCCCCCGGCCTCTTCCACCTCCACTACAGCGACCGCTTCTTCGCCGCCGTCGCCTGGAGCGGCGCCGCCCTCTCCGCCGCCCTCGTCGGCGGCCTCGGCGACGTAGTCCCGCTGTGGACGGCCATGCTCTGGTGGGCGGCGCTGTGGGCCCTCTACCTCTCGATCGTCAACGTCGGACAGACGTGGTACTCGTTCGGCTGGGAGTCGCTGCTGCTGGAGGCGGGCTTCCTGGCCGTCTTCCTCGGCAACGCCGACACCGCCCCGCCCGCCCCCGTGCTCTGGCTGCTGCGCTGGCTGGTCTTCCGGGTCGAGTTCGGCGCCGGGCTGATCAAACTGCGCGGCGACAGCTGCTGGCGCGACCTGACCTGTCTGCGCTACCACCACGAGACCCAGCCGATGCCCGGCCCGCTCAGCTGGTTCTTCCACCACCTGCCCGACCCGCTGCACCGCGTCGAGGCGGCCGCCAACCACCTCACCCAACTCCTCGTGCCGGTCGGCCTGCTGCTCCCGCAGCCGGTCGCCACCTACGCCGCCTGCGTCGTCGTCGCCACCCAGCTCTGGCTGGTCGCCTCCGGCAACTTCGCCTGGCTCAACTGGCTCACCATCGCCCTCGCCCTCGCCGCCGTCGACCCCGCCCGCCTCGGCCTGCCCGTCCACCCGCGCGCCTACGCCGCCACCCCCGTCTGGTTCGAGGCCCTGGCGCTCGCCCTCACCGCCGCCGTCCTCGTCCTCAGCTACTGGCCGGTGCGCAACATGGTCTCCCGCCGCCAGGTCATGAACCGCTCCTTCAACCGCCTCCACCTGGTCAACACCTACGGCGCGTTCGGCAGCGTCAACCGGACCCGTCAGGAGGTCGTCGTCGAGGGCACCGACGACGCGGTGGTCACCCGGCACAGCGTGTGGAAGGAGTACGGGTTCAAGGGCAAGCCCGGCGACGTGCGCCGCCTGCCGCGCCAGTACGCCCCGTACCACCTGCGGCTCGACTGGCTGATGTGGTTCGCCGGCATCTCGCCCGGCTACGCCCGGCCGTGGTTCCTGCCGTTCGCCGCCCGGCTGCTGGTCAACGACCCGGACACGCTGCGCCTGCTGCGCCACAACCCCTTCCCGGACGGCCCGCCGACCCACGTCCGGGCGACCCTGCACCTGTACCGGTTCACCGATTGGCGCGAACTGCGGCAAACCGGCGCCTGGTGGCACCGCACGGCGCTCTACGAATACCTCGCGCCGGTCGACCTCGCGACCCTGGCCCGCGCCGGCCACCGGCCGCCGCCCGCGCAATAGGCGTACGGCGACCGCCGGTGTACGGCGACCGGCCCACGGACGACCACCCGACCGGCCCTCCCGGGTGGCGTCCGGGCGGGCGGTACGGCACGCCACACCGGCCCGAGGGGCGGTGGGTGCGTGCATGGCTCGAACGGGCACCCGTATTCTTGGCCTCCGACCGGCAGCCCGACCGCGCGCCCCCCGGCCCTCGCTCCGAGACCCACCGCGCACCCGGACCGCCACCCCCTCGCCGCCCGTCCACGCCCCCGCCGCAGCCGCCCAGAACCGGACCTCACATGACAGTGCTTCACTCCCGCAACGCCGACGCGGCCGACGCAGCCGGCTCCGCAGACGTCAAGGACACCACGGACACGGACACGGACACCAAGGCAGCCACGGAGACCGCCGACACCACGGACACCTCGGACACGACGGACACGACGATGGACACCACGCACACGACGGACGTCGCGGACACCGCGGCCGCGGCCGACACCGACCTCCGCGAGGACCTCGGCCGCTACGCCGAACTCGGCGCCTTCACGCTCACCACCGAGGCCCACCCCTGGTACGCGGCCCTCGACACCGTCGCCACCCCCGAGGACGCCCGCGCCGCGTCCACCGTCCTCGCCGAACTGCGCGGCCACGACCTCCAGCAGGTCTGGGAGGACGTCACCACGCTCGCCGCCGACGTCAAGCTCGACGCACCGGACACCGTCGGCAAGACCGCCGTACTGGTCGAGATGCTCCAGCTCGTCCGCCGCACCTCGGCCGTCCTCGCTCCCGCCGCGTACGACGCCGACCTCGAATCCCTGATCGCCGCCACCGCCGACCGCAACTGGCGGCGCGAGCGCGGCGTCAAGCTCTCCTGGCTGCGCGGCCGCTCCCTGCGCAAGCAGGCCGCCGCCCTCGCCGCCACCAGCACCGGCCGCCCCCGCGCGCAGGACCTCCACGAGGCCCTTGCCTCCGCCGAGGTCGAGCGCCGCGCCTGGACCGCCCTGGCGCCCTCCGGCACGCTGCCCACCGCGCCGTCCGACGCCGACCTGGCCCACCGTACGGCGCAGACCTTCGAGGCCGTCAACACCGGAGTGCGCGAACTCGCCCGCCTGCTGCCCGGCCAGGACCTCGACGCGCTGTCCTTCCCGGACCTGATCGACCTGGTCGAGCGCCTCGCCGCCGACGAGGGCACCCTCTACCGCCTGCCCACCCTCCGCGGCCTGCGCACCACCCTGGAGGAGGCCGGCCTCGCCGAGCTCCTCACCGAACTCGCCGCCTCCCACGCCGACCGCCGCGCCGCCGAGGCCGCCTACACGGCCCGCCAGGCCCTGGCGGGCGGACAGCGCGACGGCCTGACGCCGGAGACGGCGGAGGAGCCGGAGGCGGTCGCCACCGGGACGCCGGCCGAGGCGGAGGAGGAGCCCGAGGCGAAGGCCGAGGCGAAGGCGGAGCCGGAGACGGCGGACGCGGAGACGGCGGCGGAGAACCCGGCCGAGGAGCAGCCGCTCACCGTCACCCTCCCCGCCCCCTCGCCGGCCGCCGACGACCTGGTCGGCATCACCACCGCCCCGCCGGCCCAGCCCTCCGCCCCGGACGCCGAGACCATCGACCCCGCCGAAGCGGAGGCCGAGGAGACCCTCGAGCCGGCCGTCGCCGCCGTCGCCGTCACCGCCGAGGACGACAGCGCGCCGGAGCCGGTGGCCGCTGCTGCCGAGGTGGAGGCGGAGCCTGCCGCGAAGGCCGAGGCCGAGCCGGTTGCCGAGGTTGCGGTCGAGGTTGTTGCGGAGCCGGTGGCGGAGGCGGTCGTCGAGACCGAGCCCGCCGCGAAGGCCGAGGCCGAGGTCGTTGAGGATGTTGTGCCCGAGACGGTCACCGAGGCACCCGTCGAGGCCGAGCCGGTGACCGAGGTTGCCGTCGAGGATCTTGCGGAGCCCGTTGCGGAGGAGACCCCCGAGCCGGTGGCCGCTGCTGCCGAGGTGGAGGCGGAGCCTGCCGCGAAGGCCGAGGTCGAGCCCGAGGTCGAGCCGGTTGCCGAGGTGGCGGTCGAGGTTGTTGCGGAGCCGGTGGCGGAGGCGGTCGTCGAGACCGAGCCCGCCGCGAAGGCCGAGGCCGAGGCCGAGGTCGTTGAGGGTGTTGTGCCCGAGGCGGTCACCGAGGCGCCGGTCGAGGTCGAGCCGGTGACCGAGGCTGCCGTCGAGGATGTTGTAGAGGCCCCGGTCGAGGAGCCGGCCGAGCCGGTGGCCCTTGCCGCCGAGGTGGAGCCGGAGCCCGTTGCGAAGGTCGAGGCCGAGCCCGAGGCGTCGGTCGAGCCGGTTGCCGAGGTTGCGGCCGAGGTTGCTGCGGAGCCCGTCGCGGAGGCCCCGGCCGAGGATGACACCGCGCCGGAGCCGGTGGCGGAGGTCCCGGCCGCCAAGGCCGAGGCCGAGCCCGAGCCCGAGCCCGAGCCGGTGGCCGAGGCCGTCGTCGAGTCGTCGGCCGAGCCGGTCACCGAGGACGCCGTCGAGGTCGCTGCGGAGCCCGCCCCCGAGGCCCCGGCGGCAGCCGAGACCCCCGAGCCGGCCGTCGGGACCGCCCCCGGGGCCGGTGGGCGGACGGAGAAGCCGGACTTCACGCCGGGGCGGCCGGTGACCGCGTACTCGGCGGAGGAACTGCTCGCGATCGTGCGCTGGGTCGACGGCGACGGGGTCGAGCGGAGTGACGAGGAGCTGCTGCGCGCGGCGATGAAGGAGCTCGGCTTCGCCCGCCTCGGGCCGCGCATCAAGGAGGCGCTCGGCGGCGCCGTCGCGGCCGCACGCGGCTGACACGCACGACGGAAGGCTCCGGGTGGCACGGTCGTTCACCGGCCGCGCCGCCCGGGGCCTTCCCGCGTGTCCACCCACCGAAATCCGATTGCCGCACAACCGTGGGCCGTTGAGACTCGGCGAGGGTCGGCCGGTCGGACGGGCGATCCGACCGACCCCGACCGAGCGGAGCCCGCCCGTGCCCGACGTCCTGCGCCCCCGCGCCCTCGCCCCGGGCGACCTCGTCGCCGTCGCGGCGCCCGCCGGACCGCTGGAGGCCGACGCCGTCCCGCTGCTGGAGCGCGGCGTCGCCACGCTCACGGCCATGGGGTTCCGGGTGCGCCGCACACCGCTGACGGAGCCGGGGCGCCGCCGCTGGTGGGCGGCGGACGGGCCCGACGCGCAGGCCGAGGAGTTCAACCGGCTGCTGCGCGACCCCGAGGTCCGGGCGGTCGTCGCGCACACCGGCGGGCAGGCCACCGCCGGCTGGCTGGACCGGGTGGACGTCGACGCCGTGCGCGCCGACCCCAAGCCGGTGCTCGGGTGCAGCGACGTCTCGCTGCTCCTGCTCGCGCTGCACGCCCGCACCGGCCTCGCCGCTCTGCACGGCGACATGGCGACCTACGGCCTCGGCGGTTCGTGGCACGCCGCCCCCGGACCGACCGCCGCCACGCTCACCGGTCTCTACCGCCGCGCCCTCACCGACCCGGCGGTGCCGCTCGGACCGCTCCCGGAACTCCGCACGTCCGGCGACGGCCGGGAGTGCTGGCGGCCGGGACGGGCCTCCGGGCCGCTGCTCGGCGGCCTGCTCGGGCGGCTGGTCGCGCTCCAGGCGACGCCCTGCGCGCTGCCCGCCGAACGCTTCGACGGGGCAGTGCTGTTCTGGGAGGAGGTGGAGCGTCCGCTCTCCGCCGTCTGGCAGGACCTCCACCTGCTCCGGATGTCCGGCGTGTTCGACCGGATCGCCGCCATGGTCGTCGGTGTCCCGCACCTGGTCACCACGGCCGGCTGCGCGGACGACGCACCGGCGCCGTCGCTGCGCGAGGTCGTGCTCGACGTGCTCGGCGACCGGCCGCTGCCGGTGCTCGGCCGGCTGGAGCTCGGGCACGCCGGCCCCAACCTGCCCCTGCCGCTCGGCGTCCGCGCCACCGTCGACGCCACCGCCCGCACCCTGAGCCTGGACGAGCCGGCCGTCGCCCCGCGCCGACCGAGCCACCGGGGGCTGTCCGGACTGTCCTGAAGGCGTGGCGGTCTGGGAGCATGGGGCGATGGATCACGATCGACAGACGATCTCCTCGGGCTCGCCGCTCGAACCTCGGATCGGATTCTCCCGGGCGGTCCGCAAAGGGGCGCACGTCGCGGTCGCCGGGACCGCTCCCCTCGGGGACGACGGGACGACCGTGGGGCCGGGCGACGTCCACGCCCAGACCGTCAGGTGTCTCGACATCGCGGAAGCCGCGCTGAAGGCGGCGGGCGCCTCGCTGGGGGACGTCGTGCGGACCCGCATCATGCTCACCGACGTGACCCGCTGGAGGGAAGCCGCGCGGGCGCACGGCGAGCGGTTCGCGTCCGTCCGCCCGGCCTGCACCTTCGTCGAGGTCTCACGCTTCATCGATCCCGAGTGGCTCGTCGAGGTGGAGCTCGACGCCATCCTCGACTGACTCCCGATCACGCCTGCCCCGATCACGTCTGCCCCGATCACGCCTGCCCCGACCCCGAGCCGCCCCGCCCCACCCCGAGCTGCGCCGCCAGCACCGTCGGGGCCTCCACCAGCGACGGCCCGTACCAGGTGAGGTGGCGGCCGCTCACCAGGGCCGCCGGGACGCCGGGGAAGGCCTCGGGGCCGTCGTCGGCGGTGAAGCGGTAGGGCTCGTCCGGCAGGACGACCAACTCCGGCCGGGCGGCGAGCAGTTCGGGAAGCGGGACGGCAGGGTAGCGCTCCGGGCGGGCCGGGTCCTCGGCGTGCGGCAGGTGCAGGCCGAGGCGGCGCAGCAGGTCGCCGGCGAAGGTGTCGTGGCCGAGCACCATCCAGGGGCGGCGCCAGATCGGCACCACCGCCCGCCGGGCCGGACCGGGCAGCGGGCGGACCGCGGCCCAGGCGGCCTCGGCGGCGTCCAGCCAGGGCGGGCGGGGCAGGCCGCAGCCCGCGGTGAGCAGCCGGTCCAGTGAGCGGACCGCCTGGTCGAGGGTGCGGACGTCGGTGACCCAGACCGGCAGGCCGGCCGCCCGCAGGGCGTCCAGGTCGGGGCGGCGGTTCTCCTCGTCGTTGGCGATCACGAGGTCCGGGGCGAGTGCCACGATCCGGGCGACGTCCGGGTTCTTGGTGCCGCCGATCCGGGGCACGTCCAGGTCGGCGGGGTGGCTGCACCAGTCGGTGGCCCCGGCCAGCAGCCCGGGGGCGGTGGCGGCGACCGCCTCGGTGAGCGAGGGCACCAGCGACACCACCCGGCGCACCGGCCCCGGGCCGAGCGGCACCGCCGACCCGAGGTCGTCGACCGCCGGGGGACCGCCGGGCGCGTGGAGGGACGTCATCGCACCACCCTAACCACCCCGGCCGTCATCGCACCGTCACCCGACCGCTTCCCGGATGCCGCCCGTACGGGCAAACTCACGGGAACCGGCCGGGCACAGTGGCCGACTACTGGTCCGGGTTCACCGGACGGACCCGAGCACAACCATTGACCAGGAGAGTTTCTGATGCGCCCTCGCGTCTTCTGCGGTATCGCGGCCGCCGTCGCCCTGTTCACGACGGCCTGCTCCGGCGGTGGTGACGGGGCCGGGGACGCCGCGGGGGGCGGCGGGAGCACGCAGCAGGCGGGGGCCGGCGGCGCGTTCCCGGTCAAGGTGGCCGACTGCGCCGGCAAGGAGACCGGCGTCAAGCAGGCACCGCAGCGGATCGTCACCAGTGACGCGGCCGGGCTGGAGATGCTGCTCCAACTCGGCGTCGGCGACCGGGTCATCGGCACCGGGTTCCCGCCCGGGAAGGGCAGCCTGCCGGCCGCCGTGGCCGACCAGGGCGCCAAGGTGCCGGTGCTGGGCGACACGCTGATCCCGAAGGAGAAGCTGCTCGGCTCCGGCGCCGATCTGTACGTGGACACCTTCGGGCCGATGCCGGGGATGGGCGCGGCGGGCGCCGGGCCGAGCGAGGAGGAGCTGAAGGCGGTCGGCATCCAGCACGTGCTGCTGCTCTCCACGGCCTGTGCCACCGGCCCCAAGGCCGCCCAGGGCCCGCGCACCGACCTCGCCGCGGTGGAGGAGGACGTCCGCCGCCTCGGCGCGGTCACCGGGACGGCCGCCCGGGCCGAGGAACTGGTCGGTGCGATGGAGAAGCAGATCACGGACGTCAAGAACGCCACCGCGGGCGTACCGGAGGCGCAGCGTCCCGGGTACTTCCTCTTCGACTTCGATGCCGGTACAAAGCAACCGATGGCCGTCTGCGGCAAGCAGGTCGCCAACGCCGTGATCACCCTGGCCGGGGCTCGCAACGTGTTCGCCGACTGCGACGCCGACTTCCGGCCCGTCTCCTGGGAGGACGTGGTGGCCAAGAACCCGGACTGGATCCAGCTCGCGGTGCGCAACCGCGGCAGCGAGGAGGCGACCCGCAAGGCGTTCGACGAGGCCGAGGCGTTCCTCAAGGGATTCCCGGCCACCCAGGGGCTGAAGGCCGTGCAGGAGGGGCACCTGCTGCGGATCGGTTCCGAGGCCACCACGATCGCCGGGACCCGCACCGCCGACACGGTGCGGCAGATCGCCGCGGCGGTCCACCCGACGCTCGTCAAGAACGGGCAGTAGCCGATGGCCGGGGCCACCACCGCCACCACCGGTGCCGCGGGCACCGCCGTGCGGCGCACACGCGTCCGGGCGCTGCCGGCCGGACCGCTCGCCGCCCTGCTCACCGTCGCCCTGGTCGTGGCCCTGACCGCCGCCGTGTCGCTCGGCGCGGTGGACATCCCGCCCGGCGAGGTGTGGGAGGTGGTCGGGCGCCGGATCACCGGGCAGCGGCCGGCGGCCGGCACCCGGGACCTCATCGTCTGGCAGCTGCGGGTGCCACGCGCCCTGCTGGCGGCCGTCGTGGGGGCCGGACTCGGTGTGGTCGGCACCGCCGTGCAGGCGCTGGTCCGCAATCCGCTCGCCGACCCGTTCCTGCTCGGCATCTCCTCCGGGGCCTCGCTCGGCGCGGTCGGCGTGATCGTGCTCGGGGCCGGCCTCGGCCTGGAGCTGACCATCGGCGGGATCGCCGGGATCACCGTCTCGGTGGCGGCCTTCCTCGGCGCGCTGGCCGCGTTCTCGCTGGTGTGGCTGCTGGCCCGGCGCGGCGGCGGGTTCTCCCCGTTACGCCTGGTGCTGGCCGGCATCGGCATCGGCCAGTTCCTCACCGGCCTCACCAGCTACCTGGTGCTGCAGACCGGCGACGAGCAGCAGACCCGGGGCGTGCTGTTCTGGCTGATGGGCAGCCTGAGCGGGGCCACCTGGGGTCAACTCGCCGTGCCCGCGGTGGCCGTGGTCCTCGGCACGGTCCTGCTCCAGGGCCGCGCCCGGGGGCTGAACGCGATGCTGATGGGCGACGAGACGGCGGCCGGCCTCGGTGTGGACGTGGCCCGGCTGCGCCGCGAGATCTTCGCCGTCACCAGCGTGCTCACCGGTGTGCTGGTCGCCGTCTCCGGGGCGATCGGCTTCGTCGGACTGATGGTCCCGCACGTGTGCCGGATGCTGGTCGGCGGCGACCACCGCCGGCTGCTGCCGCTGTCCGCCCTCACCGGCGCGGTCCTGCTGGTGGTCGTCGACCTGCTCGCCCGCACCGCGCTGGACGGCCAGGAGGTGCCGATCGGCGTGGTGACCGCCCTGCTCGGCGCGCCCACCCTGCTCTACCTGCTGGACCGACGACTGGAGCGGAATTGAGAATCGCCGTCGAAGACGTGAGCGTCGCCCTGGCCGGGCGGACCGTGGTCGCCGGGGTCCATCTGGTGGCCAAGGAGGGCGAGATCGCCGGCCTGGTCGGTCCCAACGGCAGTGGCAAGTCCAGCCTGCTGCGCACCGTGTACCGGCATCTGCGGCCGAGTGCGGGGCGGGTGCTGCTGGCGGGGCGGGAGCTGTCCGGGCTGAGCCCCGCGCAGTCCGCCCGGCACATCGGAGCGCTGCCCCAGGAGCGCGGCGGGGACTTCGAGTTGACCGTCCGCGAGGTGGTCGCGATGGGCCGCACCCCGTACAAGCGGGCGTTCGCCAAGGACGACGCCGAGGACCACCGGCTGGTCGCCGAGGCGCTGGAGCGGGTCGGCATGGCGCACGCGCCGGACCGCCGGTTCGCCCAGCTCTCCGGCGGCGAGCGCCAGCGGGTGCTGCTGGCGCGGGCGTTGGCCCAGCAGCCGGACGTCCTGGTGCTGGACGAGCCGACCAACCACCTGGACGTCCGGCACCAGGTGGAGCTGCTGGCGCTGCTGCGCGAGCAACGGCGCACCACGCTGGTCGCGCTGCACGACCTGAACGCGGCCGCCTCGGTGTGCGACCGGCTGCACGTGCTGCACCGCGGCACGCTGGTCGCCTCGGGGGAGCCGCGCGAGGTGCTGACCGCGGAGCTGCTCGCCGAGGTGTTCGGGGTGCGGGCGGCGGTGGTCGACCACCCGTTGACGGGTGACCCGTTGATCGCGTTCGACCACCGCACGCCGGCCGGGGCGCCGGAACCGGTGAACACCCCCGGTCCCGGCGGCCCCGGGGCGGGGGACCGGGTGTTCACCGAACTCCCGGTCGCCGCCGCCCCGGTCCGTACCGAGTGTCAGGAGGTCTCGTAGTGGCTCGGGCGGCCGTTGCGCTCGACCAGCCGGCCGGTCTTCGCGGCCTCCTCGCTGCGCAGCAGCTCCCAGCCGCCGTCCTGGCGGTGCAGCACCGAGGAGTGCCACGGCGTCATCCACATGTCCGCGTGCTCCAGCAGCCGGATGCCGAACTTCAGCACACCGACCTTCTGCGGGTGGATGGAGAGCCGGAAGGAGCGGGGGTGCTGCTCGGCGATGAGGTCGCCCCAGGCGCGGCTGCGCTGGATGACGCCGTAGGCGCGCTGGCGGCAGTCCTTCTGCAGGGCGGACTTGGTGCCGGTCCAGCCGAAGGTGTCCTCGGTGAGGAAGCGGGTGATGCCGCGATAGAGCTTGGCGGTCTCCTCGTCGGTCAGCACCTGCTCGCGCAGCTCCTCCTTGGTGGGCGCGTACTGGGCGTGCACCCGGGCGCGCTTCTCGTCGAAGGGCAGGTCGCCGAGGACGGCCCGCAGGTCGAAGGTGTCGAGGTGGGTCAGGCCCTCGCGCTCGATCAGCGCGGACAGCTCGTCGGAGTACTGGTCGATGTGGTCGTCGGGGACGTGGATGAGGTCGCCGAAGATGTGGCCGTCGGAGCAGATCAGGATCTTGGCGCCGGGCTCGTAGATCTTGCCGATCTGCTGGGCGAGGCCGTTGAGGAAGGTGAGCGAGAGCCGCTCGCCCTCGTCGGGCAGGTGGCCGAGCACCTTGGCGAGGTTGGGGGACTTGCAGGGGAACCCCGGCAGGGTGAACAGGATCGGGTCGCCGGCCGTGATGAAGTCCGCCAGCTGCTCCATCTGGAGCGGGAAGTCGGCGGGCACGGCGTCGACCTCGGGGTCGGAGGCGCGGCGGTGCGGGAGCAGCAGGTCGAGGATCTCGGCCGAGAGCCGGGTGACGGTCTGCTGGTCGGGCACGGTGTACCCGGTGGTGCTGTGCGCGGTGGTCACGTTGCTCTCGTGGCTGTCGGCCTGGGAGTTGCTGGAGTCGGTGGTGACGGTGCCGGCGCGCGGCATGGTGGTCCTCCATGGAACGTCGAACGGGCTTCGGGCAGGCGGAGCCACGCCCCGGCGGTGTTCGCCGGGACGCTGTGGTGGGTGCAGGGAGAGGCGTGGTCGGCCCTTCGGAGGTGCTCAGACCCGCCGGTCGTAGGCGACCGGGAGCCGGTTCACCCCGCGGGCCAGGACGGCGGGCACCCAGGCGAGCGCGTCGATGCGCTCGTCGTCGGCGACCGAGGGCCGCAGCCCGGGCAGCCGGGTGAGCAGGGTGCCGATGGCGATCTGGAGTTCGGCCCGGGCCAGGGCGGCGCCGGGGCAGAAGTGGATGCCGTGGCCGAAGGCCAGGTGGGCGTTGGGGGAGCGGTCGAAGTCCAGGACGTCGGTGTCCGTGAACTGCTCCTCGTCCCGGTTGGCGGCGCCGAGCGAGACGATCACCGAGTCGCCGGCCGGGACGGTGGTGCCGTGAAGGTCGCTGTCGGTGGCGAAGAAGCGCCAGGTGGTCAGCTCGAACGCGCCGTCGTAGCGGAGCAGTTCCTCGATCGCCCGGGTGAGCAGGCCCGGCTCGGCGCCGGGGTTCTCGGGGTCGAGGGAGGCGCGCAGCCGGTCGAGCTGCTCCGGGTGGCGCAGCAGGGTGATCAGCATGGTGGTGATCTGGTTGGTGACCGGCTCCTGGCCGGCGACCAGCAGCTGGAACACCATCGAGTCGAGCTCCTCGGGGCTCAACTCGCCGGCGTCGCAGGCCGCGACGAGCCGGCCGAGCAGGTCCACGCCCGGCCCGGCGGGGTCGTGGGTGGCGCGCTTGTGGGCGACCACGTCGGCGATGTAGGTCTGCAGGCCGCGCAGCCGGCCCTCGTACGCCGGTCGGCCCGGGTCCTGCGGGCCGACCGGTTGCACCACCTTGCCCCAGTCGCGGTCGAACTTGACCGCCAGCTCCTGCGGGAGGCCGATCACCTCGGCCAGCACCCGGAAGGGGTAGTGGGCCGCGAATCCGGCGACCAGGTCGCTGCCGCCGGCCGGGGCGGTCGGCGGAAGCTCGTCGACCAGGGCGTCGGCGAGCTCCTGGATGCGCGGGCGCAGGGCCTCCACCCGGCGCGGTGAGAAGGCCTCCAGGACGAGCTTGCGCATCGTGGTGTGCTTCGGCGGGTCCTGGTGCAGCAGGTGGACCTGGAGCTGGGAGTGCTGCGGCTCGGGCATGATCGAGGCGAGCCGGCGCCACTCGTCGTTGCCGAGTTCGTGGTTCTTGCCGAGCCGGGGGTCGTTGAGCGCCTCGTGGGCGGCCTTGTAGCCGGTGACCAGCCAGGCGCCGACGCCGCTCGGGAAGGTCACCCGGTGGACGGGGCCCGCCGCCCGCATCCGCCGGTACAGGGGGTAGGGGTCGCTCTTGTACTCCGGGCCGAACAGCGGCACGGGGTCGGGGAGTTCGTCGTAGCCGAACGGGCAGCGGGGCCCGTCGGGGGCCTCGCCGGACGCGGTCGGCTCGTGGACGGTGTCGGTCATTGCGGATGTTCCTCCGGTGTGGATCTGTGGTGTGCAGGCCCGGTCGTGACGCTGCGTCAGGCCGGGCTGCCGATCGTCCGGTCGTTCTCTTCGTTCGCCGGCGTGCTCCCGGCGGTGCCGGTGGTGCCGGTGGTGCGGTCGGTGGGCTTGGCGCCCCGGTCGGTGCGGTGGTGCAGGGTCAGCAGGGCCACGGCGAGGGCGGCGGCGGCCGCGGCGAGGGCGAGGCCGGCCCGGACGCCGGCGATGTCGGTGGTGCCGTACAGGGTGGCGGCGGTGGCCAGCGCGGGGCCGAGCGCGAAGCCGAGGCTGCGCGACAGCTGGACGGCCGAGCCCGCGGTGGCGAGCTGGTCCGGCGGGGCCGAGGTCATCACCAGGGCCTGGACCGGGCCGCCGTTGAGGCCCATGCCGACGCCGGCCACCGCGAGCCGCCAGGCGATGTCGGGCGAGGACCAGTCGGTGTCCACCGGGATCAGCAGCAGCATGCCGAGGGCGGTCACGGCGGCGCCGGTGAGCGCGGTCGGACGGGCGCCCCAGCGGTCCGCGAGCCGTCCGCCGAAGCGGCCGGCCACCACCATGCCGAGCGGGAACGCCAGCATGGTGAGGGCGGTGGCGGTCGCGCTCTCGCCGTCCTCCCGGCGCAGGTACTGGGCGAGCAGGAAGTGGTTGGCCGCGAAGCCGGCGGCGAGCGCCAGCACCGAGCCGTTCACGGCGGCGGTGCCGGAGGTGCGCAGCACGGTGGCGACCGGGCGCCCGCCGGGGCGGCGCAGCCAGAACAGCAGCAGCGGCACGGAGGGCAGCGCGAGCAGCAGCCACAGCGGGGCGTCGGGGGCGAGGGTGAGGCCGAGCAGCACGGCGGCGATCGCCGAGCCGATCAGCGCGGCGTCACCGAGCGACCCGCGGTCGGGCAGCCTCAGCCGCCCGCCGCCGCGCGGGGCGTCGCGGTGGGCGATCAGCCAGGCGGCCAGGCAGATCGGCAGCTTGACCAGGAAGATCGCCCGCCAGCCGACGTGGTCCAGCAGCAGGCCGCCGATCACCGGGCCGAGCACCGCGCCGAGCGGGCCCAGGGTGGCGGGCACGCTCATCGCCCGTCCGCGCAGCTCCGGGCGGACGGCGGTGGCGGCGAGCACCGGCATCAGGACGAACAGCACGGCGCCGAACGCGCCCTGGGCGAGGCGGGCGGCGATCAGCCAGCTCGCCCAGGGCGCCGCCGCGGCCAGCGCGCTGCAGAGCGCGAAGCAGCCGACGGACAGCAGCAGGGCGGCGCGCAGGCCGACCTGGTCCAGCCACCGCCCGGCGGGCAGCAGCAGGGCGACCAGGGGGAGCTGGTAGCCGAGCACGGCCCACTGGGCAGTGGTGGGGGAGACGTCGAGGGCGTTCGCGATGTCCGTGAGCGCGAGGTTGACGACGTTCATGTCGAGCATCGCGACGAAGGAGATCAGGCCTGCGGCGAAGACCAGACTCCACCGGTCCACCACCCCGGCCGAGTCGTCACCCGGTGTGCCGGTCGCGGGCGACTGCTGCGTTGCCATGGGTCATCCTCCGTTCCCCCGTGCTGTCCGGACGCCACCTCGGCGGCGGCGTCCGGTACAGCAGTCGGAGGCACTCGGGCCCCGGTTCCGAACAGGTGGGGGATTTTTACGGCTTGGCCGGATCATGACGACGGTGGCCGATCTTGCCCGCCCGCCCGGAGCGCCCGTCGCGGGCCCCGGGCGGGCGGGGCCGCCGGGGTGACGACCGCCCGGCGGGTCTCAGCCGACGGCCGCCAGTTCGGCCGCCGAGGCCGCTGCCGGCTCCCCGGCCTCGGCCGCCCGCAGCCGGGCTATCAGCTCCTCGCGCGCCCGGGCCACCCGGGAGCGGACGGTGCCGACCGGGCAGCCGGCCACCTCGGCGGCCTCGGCGTAGCTCAGCCCGACGACCTGGGTGAGCACGAAGGCCTCGCGGCGCTGGGCGGGCACCCGGTCCAGCAGGTCGCCGAGCGCCACACCGTCCTCGAAGCCCGCGGCGGGCGCGGTGCCCTGCCGCTCGGCGGCCTCCTGCCAGTCCGGCAGTGCGGCGCAGCGCGGCCGGGCGGCGGCGGTGCGGTAGCGGTCGATGACGGTCCGCCGGGCGATGGAGAGCAGCCAGGTGCGGGCGGAGGAGCGTCCGGCGAACCCGGGCAGGCTGCGCAGGGCCCGCAGGAAGGTCTCCTGGGCGAGGTCGTCGGCGGACTGCACGTCGGTGAGGTGGGCGACGAACCGCCAGACGTCCCGCTGGGTGGCCCGGACGAAGGCCTCGACGTCGGCGGACCGGCCCTCGCGGGCGGCCAGCGCGAGCGCGGTCAGCTGGTCGTCATCCACGACGGCCCCCCACCCGGTCGGTCCCAGCTCGGAGAAGGTGCGGGACGATGGTCATATGAGATGCGCGCAACTCCGTACCGCTCTGTCCGCCCGCCTCGACGGCGAACCGGCCGGTGTGCCGGACCGCCGGCTGGACAAGCACGTCGCGCGGTGCGCGGCCTGCCGGGAGTGGCTGGAGCGGGCGGAGCGACTGCGCGCCCCGCTGCTCGCGGACGGGGCCGACGAGCCGTCGGCGGAGTGGACGGCCGGGCTCCTCGCGCGCATCGGGGGCCTCGGCGGGGAGGACGCCGGCGCGGTCGAGGACGGTGGAGCCGAGGAGGGCCGCCCCGGGCAGGGGGGCGGCGGGCGGACGCGGTAGGACGGTGGCGCCGGGCGAGGCCGGTGCGCCGTCGAAGTCAGGCATGAAGAGGTCCTGAGAAGAAGACGGGGTGCGGTGCCGCTGCGGGCGGCACCGGCGGCGTCGGTGGGCGGCCGCGCGGCTCCCGGCCCCGGCCGGCAGGGCGGCGGGGACGGTCGGCACGCGCGGGCCCGGGCCCCGGCGGCAGCGGCCTCCGTCGGCACCGGCGGCTGTCCCGCTCCCGGCGCACCGGCCGCCCGTGGCGGCCCCGGCCTTCCCGGCGCACGGCACGGGAGGGCGGGGAGCACGGTCGGCCGGCGCTCGTCCGGGGCGGGCGGCGGTACCCGGCGGCGCGGCTGCGGCGCGGGGCGACCTGCCCACCGCGCGGCGGACACCGGCGGTGTCCGCGGACGGCGGCGGGCGCGTCAGCGGGCGAACGCGGCCACGGGAGGTCCACGGCGGGCCAGGGCGTGCGCGAGCAGCACCGACCGCGGCAGCCGGGCCCGGTGGCCGACGGGTCTGGGCGCGTCGGGCGGCCGGAAGCCGGTCGAACGGGTGAACAGCACGAGCAGCGGCGTCAGCAGCGCCCCCGCCAGCACCGAACCCAGCGCGCCGAGCAGGTCGAACAGCCGCACCAGCGCGGTCTCACCGCGCCACAGCAGCAGCGCGCAGGCCAGTGCGGCGACCACGTGCGCGGTGATCATGCCGGTGGACATGCCGTGCGCGGCCATGTCGTGGCCGCCCATGCCGTTCGACCCGCCGGCTCCGGTCATGCCGGTCATCCCGCTCATCCCGTGCCCGGCCATCCCGGACGCGGACGCGGAGCCGGAGCCCGGCACCGGCGTGCCCGCGGCGGCCGTGAGGTCGGCGGCGGGCGCCGCCCCGTGGGTGTGGGCGACGGCGGCGGCGCCGGTCGGCGGGACGTCCGGGTCCAGCCCGGCCATCAACGCCAGGTCGTCCGAGGACAGCCCGGTGGGCGTCGCGTCCGGATTGCACAGCAGCAGCGAGGCCCAGTCCGTCGCCGGGGCGCCGGCGAGGCCACCGCCCCCGAACAGCGAGCCCGCCTGTTCGAACGTCAGGTGCAGCCCGGTCTGCGCGGCCACCATCCAGCAGCTGATCACCGTGAGCCCCCGGCGCCGGCCGGCCAGCAGCCAGGTGAGGCCTAGGGTGAGACCGAACGCGCCCGCCAGGACCGGGGCCGAGACCCCGGAACCGGCCATGGTGACGTGCGCCGTGGCGGCCAGCGCCACGCAGAGCGCGGCGAAGACCACGGCGCGCAGCGAGCGGATCCGGTCGGTCATCACGATGACACTCATCGTCGCACCCGCCTCCGCCGACCTGTACCGCACCCTCCGGTATTGGCCGGTTCCGCCCCTGTCGGGGCATGTCCGGGCACCTGGGGGCCGCTCCGTCCGGGCAAGCCGTTCGGGCACCCGCCCCGCCCCGGGGCCGGTGGGGGCGCTGGTGGGAGCGGTGACGGCGCGGTGGCCGGATCCCGACGGTGCGCGGGCGACCACGGTGCGCAGCGTGCCGGACTGGTCCCGGAAGAGATGTTCTTCATGCCGTCATATCGGTTTGACACCTCCGTGCAGATACGTACTGAATGTGACGCCCCGAATGTGACGGCGCACACACAGGACGGGTGCCGACGACGACAGGCGACAGGCGACAGGAGACGGACCCGGCATGGACACCACCGCACCCGAGGCCGGCACCGCACCCGGGGCCGCCGTGCCCCCGGCACCCGGAGCCGCGGACGTCGATCTCGCCGACCCCGCGTTCTGGGGGCTGCCCGACCGGGACCGCGCCGCCGCCTTCACCGTGCTGCGCCGCCTGCCCGCCCCGGCCCGCTTCGGCGACGCCCCGGGCTTCCACGCCCTCGTCCGGCACGCCGACGTCGTCGAGGCCAGCCGCAATCCCGCCGTCTTCCTCAGCGGACCCGGCGTCACCACCCCCGAACCGGCCCGCTGGGTGCGCCTGCTGTTCGGCGACTCGATGGTGAACCTGGACGACCCCCGGCACGCCCAGCTGCGCCGCATCGTCTCCCGCGCCTTCACCCCGCGCCTGATCTCCCGGGTGGAGGACGACATCCGCCTGGTCGCCGCCGAACTGGTCGACCGCGTCGAGCGCGAGCGCCCGGCGGACTTCGTCAAGGCGGTCGCCGCCGAACTCCCCTTCCGGGTGATCTGCAACATGATGGGCATCCCCGAGGAGCCCCGTCGCGCCGTCCTCGACCAGATCGACCACGCCTCCGAGCACACCGGCGTCCGGCGCCCGCTGCTCCGGCGGATCCGGATCCCCGGCCGCGGACTGCGGGCCCTGGCCCGGATGCAGGGCATGGTCGCCGAGCTCGGCCGCGAACGCCGCCGCCGGCCCACCGACGACCTGATCTCCGCCCTGGTCACCGCCGACGTCGACGGCCGCCGCCTCACCGGCCGCGAACTCGGCGCCTTCTTCTCCCTGCTGCTCGTCGCCGGCGTCGAGACCACCCGCAACGCCCTCGCGCACGGCCTGCACCTGCTCACCACCCACCCCGACCAGCGCGCCCTGCTCCTCGGCGACCTCGACGGGCGGCTCGGGGGCGCGGTCGACGAGATCGTCCGCCACTCCACGCCGATCATCCAGTTCCGCCGCACCCTGGCCGTCGACCACCGGCTCGGCGGCCCCGACGGGCCGCTGCTGCGGGCGGGGGAGAAGGTGGTGCTCTACTACGGCTCCGCCAACCGCGACGAGACCGTCTTCACCGACCCCGAGGCCTTCGACATCACCCGCAGCCCCAACCCCCACCTCGGCTTCGGCGGTGGCGGGCCGCACTACTGCCTCGGCGCGCACCTCGCCCGGCAGGAGATGAAGGTGCTCTACCGGGAGCTGTTCACCCGGCTCCCCGAGGTCCGCTCGCTCGGCGAACCGGAGTTCGTCCCGTCCAGCTTCGACCACCGGATCCGCTCGCTCCGGTTCACCTTCTGACCCCCGCCCCGGCCCCTCACCCCTCCGCAGCCGGCTCCCAGACGGCGTGGTCGTGCGCGAACAGCACCCGGCGCGGCCCGAACTGCGCCAGCCGGTCCAGCCAGGCCGGGTACCCGGGCAGCGGCGCGCCGACCACCCCCTCCCGGGCCGCCCGCCGCGCCAGCGCGGCCGCACCGAACGCGGACGCCGTGTCGAACGCCTGGCCGGCCAGCACCGTGCAGCCGTCCGGACCGGTCACCACCAGCGACTGGTGGCCCGCGGTGTGACCGGGCGTCGGCACCACCCGCACACCCGGCCACACCTCCGCCTCCCCGTCCAGCTCCCGGTGGCGCACGCCCGGCGGGTCCACCAGCGCGTCGATCGTGTAGCCGCCCGCCCGGGCCTGGGCCAGCTCCACCGCCTGCGTCCACACCGGCACCCCGGCCAGCAGCGGGTTGCCGCCGCAGTGGTCGAAGTGCAGATGGCAGTTGACGACCGCGGCCACGTCCCTCGGTGCCGCACCCGCCGCCGCCAGCGCCGCCGTCAGCGGCCGCCGCACCGGGCGGTAGTGCGCGTCCGCCTCCGGATCGCCCTCGCCGAGACCGGTGTCGAACAGCAGCAGCCCCTCCGGCCGGCGCACCAGGTACGCCAGCACCGGCTCCACCCGGGGCTCCGGATTGTCCGCCTCCCTCGCCGGGCGGACGAAGTAGCCGAGGTCGAGCCGCCGGATCGCGGACGCCGGGCCGGGGCGGGACCCGTTCATGCTGCTCCTCCTGAGGGGCGCGGTGGCGGACGTCACTGCGTCTACCCACCACGCGGAGCACAATGCCGACATGACCGACCGTCCGCTCCCCGCACCGTCCGGCCCCGACGACCCGCTCCCGCCGCAGGCCGACCTCCCCACCGCCGACGCCTGGCGCGCCCTCGGCGGGCCGGCCGCGCTGCTGGAGCGGGTCTCCTTCCACGGCCCCGACGCCGTGCTGCCCTCCCGGCTGCCCGTCCGGCGCCTCGCCCGGGCCACCGTCGCCGCCTGCTCGCTGGCCGCCGCCGAACTCGCCGCGCTGCGCTGCGGCGGCGCCGTGCCCCGGGTGCGGATCGACCAGGGCGCCGTCGCCACGGCCTTCGTCAGCGAGCGCCACCTGCGGATCGACGGCCGCGCCCCGGTCTCCTTCGCGCCGCTCTCCGGCTTCTGGCCGGCCGTCGACGGCTGGCTGCGCACCCACGCCAACTACCCCCACCACCGTGACCGGCTGCTCACCGCCCTCGGCCTGCCCGGTGACACCGGGCCCGAACGGCTCGCCGCCGTGCTGCGCGAGCTCCCGGCCGCGGCCGTCCAGGAGCGCGCGTACGCGGCGGGGGCGCTCGCCGTCGCGGTCGCGCCGGTCCGGGACACCGTGCTGCCGCTGGTCGACGTCCGCGCCGTCGACGAGACCGCGCCCCGCCCGCTCGCCGCCGCCCCCGTCCCGGCCTCCGCCTCCGTCGGGCAGCCCGCCGCAGGGATCCGCGTCCTCGACCTCACCCGGGTGATCGCCGGCCCGGTCGCCACCCGCACCCTCGCCCTGCTCGGCGCCGAGGTGCTGCGCCTCGACCCGCCGCGCCTGCCCGAGGCCGACGACGCCCACGCCGACACCGGCTTCGGCAAGCGCTCCGCCCGGCTCGACCTCGCCGACGGCGCCGGGCGGGCCGCCTTCGAGGAGCTGCTCGCCACCGCCGACGTCGTGGTCACCGGCTACCGCCCCGGCGCGCTCGACGCGTACGGGCTGGCCGCCGGGGCCCTGCTCGCCCGCCGGCCGGGCCTGGTCGTCGCCGAGCTGAACGCCTGGGGCTGGACCGGCCCGTGGGCCGGGCGGCGCGGCTTCGACAGCCTGGTCCAGGCCGGTTGCGGCATCGCCGCGACCGAGGCCGGCGCCGACGGCCGCCCCGGCGCCCTGCCCGCCCAGGCCCTCGACCACGGCACCGGCTACCTGGTCGCGGCCGGTGTGCTGCGCGCCCTCACCGAGCAGCGCACCGGCCGCCCCGGCGGGCGCCACCTGCGCTACTCCCTGGCCGGCACGGCCTCCTGGCTGCTGCACGGCATCGCGCCCACCGCCGACCCGCACCAGCCGCCCAACGAGGAGCGCCACGACCCGGCCCGGTGGCTCACCGAGACGGACGCGCCGTACGGCCGGCTCCGGTACGCGCTGCCGCCCGTCGGGTACGACGGCGCCCCGGCGGACTGGACCCGCCCACCGGGGCGCTGGGGCACGGACGCGCCGCGCTGGGCCTGAGGGCGGCCGGCCGGTTCAGACGCCGGAGGGGATCTGCTCGGCGGTGCGGTGCACCTGGAACGCCGTCACGATCTCGATCAGCCCCAGGATCACCAGCCAGCAGCCGGCCAGCACGGTCAGCGCGGTGATCGAACCGGCCGGCCAGACCATCAGCAGCACCCCGGCCAGGGTGTTCGCCGCGCCCGCGAAGGCCTGCCAGCCGCGGGCCGGCATGGCCTCGTCCGAGAGGGCGGCGGCGATCTGCGTGATGCCGCGGAACAGCCAGCCGATGCCGATCCAGATCGCGAGCAGCAGCACCGACTGCGCCGCGCTGCGGAAGCAGAGCAGGCCGAGCAGCACGCAGATCGCGCCGCTGATGAACGCCAGCACCCGCATCGCGGTGGCGGCGTGCGTGCCGAACGCGGCGACCAGCTGCACGATGCCGATGACCAGCAGGTAGAGGCCGAACAGCACGCCGACCACCAGCAGCGTCTCCTCCGGCCACACGAACACGACGATCCCGAGGCCCAGCGAGACGAGTCCGGCGACCAGCAGGACCTGCCAGGCGGCCTTGGCGAGCAGCCCGAGCGGGCCCCGGACCGGGGAGCCGTCGGGGGTGATGATCGGGGAGACCACAGGGCGTCCTCCAGGGGAGCGGACGCCCCGGCGTGTGCGCGGGCGCCCTCGGCGTGCGGGTTTCGGGCGCTCCTCACAATCGCCCCACGCGCCCGCGTCCGCGCGTCGGATGCACCCGTTCGGGCGACCCGGCGGGTTTCCCCCGGGATTCCCCCGGGATTCCCGGAACGCCATCTGGGCCTCATGTGCCGTCGATAGGATCCGGCGATATGACTTCTGAAGGGTGGGGGACCCCTCCGGTCGAGCCGATCAGCCAGCACTACATCGTCTGCGGCGGCAATGCGCTCGCCCACCGCCTGGCCCACGAACTCGTCGAGCACTACGACGTCCCGGTCGTCGTCCTCGTCCCGGACCGCGCCCGCGACCACGCGCCCCGGATCGAACAGCTGGAGGGCGTCGCCGCCGTCGTCGAGTACAGCAGCGTCACCGAGGAGGCCCTGCGCGCCGTCCGGGTGGAGACCGCCCGCGGCATCGCCTTCGTCGACGGCAACGACCAGGAGAACATCCACGCCGCGCTGTCCGCGCAGGGACACAACCCCGCCATCCGCATCGTCCTGCGGATGTTCAACCAGCGGCTCGGCGCCAACATCGAACGCCTGCTCAGGAACGGCACCGCGCTGTCCGGCTCCGCCACCGCCGCCCCCGCCTTCGCCGACGCCGCCCTCTCCCGCCCCAACTCCGTCCAGGTCGGCGACCGCTTCCTGCACATCGCCTACGACGACGACATCCAGTCCGACCGGCTCTGCATCGTCGCCGACCGGATCGACCGCCAGGACCTCGGCCGGATCCGGCTGCTGCCCGAGCAGGAGGGCGACTCCGCCTCCTTCGTCCGGCTGGCCAGCGAGTTCGGCGACGACGGGCCGATCCGCTCCGCCGCCGAGGCCCGCCGCGCCGCCGAGGCGTCCTCCGGCGCGTCGTCCGACCCGGCCGGGCCCGGCGGCGGCATCGCCGCGCTGCAGACCCTGCGCAGCGAGCCCGCCGTACGGATCGCCTGGTGGCGGCGGCTGCGCTGGCGGCTGCTCGACACCCTGCGCTTCTTCACCAGCGCCCGGCTCCGGGTGGTGCTGATCACCGCGCTGGCCGCGGTGCTGCTCGCCTTCGCCCTGCTCTGGCACCTGAACGGCAACTTCGCCTGGACGCTCTACACCTCGCTGCTCGACCTCGCCGGCGCCGCCCAGCCGGACCAGCCCGGCGAGGCCGGCGGAACCGGCGGCACCTGGCAGCGGGTCGCCCAGGTCGTGATCACCTTCTGCGGCATCACCTTCGCCCCGGTCGCCACCGCCATCATGGTCGAGGTGCTCGCCTCCGGCCGCCGCGGCCAGCACCGCAACCCGGGCGCCGGCACCCGCGACCACGTCGTCGTGGTCGGCCTCGGCAACGTCGGCACCCGGGTGGTCAGCCGGCTGCACGGCCTCGGCGTGCCGGTGGTCGGCCTGGAGAGCGACCCCCAGGCGCGCGGCATCTCCGCCGTGCGCGCGCTCGGCGTCCCGGTGGTCGTCGACGACGGACCGCTCGCCGAACAGCTGCGCCGGGCCCGGCTCAAGCACAGCCGCGCGGTGGTCGCGGTCAGCGGCGACGACGCCACCAACCTGGAGGCGGCCCTGGAGGCGCGCGCCGGACGCCCCGACGTCCGGGTGGTGCTGCGGCTCTTCGACGACAGCTTCGCGAGCCACGTGTACGCCACGCTGGACAACGTGGCCTCGCGGTCCACCTCCTACCTCTCCGCCCCGGCCTTCGCCGCCGCGCTGATGGGCCGTGAGGTGCTCGGCACGCTCTCGGTGTTCCGGCACGTGCTGCTGATCGCCGAACTGCCGGCCGAGCTCGGCAGCGGCCTGATCGGCCTCAACCGCCACGACCTGGAGGACGGCGGCGGCGTGCGGGTCCTCGCCGTCCGGCTGGCCCGCAGTCCCCGGATCTACCAGTGGCGGTACGCCGACCGCAGCCGCGTCCTGGAGCCCGGCGACAGCGTCGTGGTCGCCGCCACCCGCAGCGGCCTGGCCCGGCTCAACACGGCGCTGGTGGCGGGCAACTGAGCCTCCGTTGGGGGCGGTGACGCCATCACGTCGCATTCCGGTTGTGAATGGACGGAAACGGTCGTCATCCGTCATCCTTTGGGCCGTCGGCGTGCGTGAGGATCCCGCGCTCCGACGCCGCCCGGCCGGGGGCCGGGCGTATCCGAACCCGCGGAGAGGCGGAGCACGTGGCACTGGTACTGCGGGGAGGAAGGGCGGCGACCGTGACGGCCAAGTGCTGGGCAGCCTGGGCGTGGTCGTCCCGGCCGCGACCGGACGAAGCCTCGCCGACACCGGGACCACCGCGTTCACCACGGCGACGATCAGCGCCGCCCTGCTGATCCTCGGCGGCCTCGCCGTCGCCCTCGGCCGCCGCCGTCGCCGGCACGGCTGATGAGCCGGTAGGGCCGCACGGGTGGGGTGGTCGTGGCATCCGGCCACGACCGCCCCACCAGCGTTACCCTGCCTCCTGGAGCCGTCCGCGGAGCGGAAGGGGTGCAGGCGGTGCCTCTTGAGGGCGAGTACGACCCGAGTCCGGCGCAGTGGATCCGCGAGCAGGTCGAGCTGTACGAGAGCTCGGGCGGCACACGGGGCACGACGCTGTGGGACACCGGTCTGCCGGTCGTCATCGTCACGATGCGCGGCGCGAGGAGCGGCCGGATCCGCAAGATCCCGCTGATGCGCGTGGAACACGGGGGACGGTACGCGGCGGTGGCCTCGAAGGGCGGCTTCCCGAGCCACCCGGACTGGTACTTCAACCTCAGGGCCAACCCCGAGGTGGATCTCCAGGACGGCCCGGAGGTCCGGAGCATGACGGCCCGTGAGCTCACCGGCGACGAGCGGGACCGGTGGTGGGAGCGCGCGGTCGCCGCGTACCCGACCTACGCCGAGTACCAGGAGAAGACCGACCGCGTGATCCCGGTCTTCGTCCTCGAACCGACCGGCACCTGAGCGACGGCCCCCGCCCGGCGGCCCCACCTCAGCTCGCCGGCCCGATCCCCTCGGGCAGGGCGGCCACCACCAGGGCGACGGCCTCCTCCGCGGTCCCGGTGCGGGCCACCACGTCGCCCCCCTTCCCCACTGAGTACGGCCCGTCGTGGTCCACGGCGATCACATAGCCGACGTTCGCCGTCCAGGGCCGCTCGATCCTGGTGGAGAACCAGAGGTCGAAGTGACTGTTGACCGGCATCAACCGGCGGAGCGCCGGCTGGGCGTACGCGGCCGCCAGCAGGGCGTGGGCCCGCGGGTGCCGGTCGTAGGGCGGCATGTGGACGCGGTCGAGCTTGATGCGCCACGTCAACTCCACGCCCACGAAGGGCTCCCGCTCATGGTCGAGGGCCCAGGGCCGGAACCGGACGAACGGGGCGCGCGCCCTGGTCCGCTCCAGGCCCTCTCCGCCCAGCCACGCCGTCGTCGCCCCGACCACCTCGGCCAGGTCCGAGGTCCGCCCGTAGGCCAGGCGCGTGCGGCGGTCCTGCAGACTCACCTCGAAGGTCCGCCGCCTCCCGGCGGGCGGATCCACCTGCACTCGCCGCCCGCTCCCCGCGTCGACGTACGTCGCGCGCTCACCCGGCAGCTCCTCCGCCCCGGGCAACACGAGCCCGAGCCCCTCCGCCGTCCGGCTCAACGCCGCCCGAAGAGCCCGGCCCCCGCCACCATCATCCCGATCACCCATCCCTCCAGTATCGGGCTCCGGATGGCCCCTGCGGAGGCTCCGGCTCACGGACCGGAGCCGCTGATCCCTGCCCGCGCCACCGTCGCAGCGGCGGCGCGGGCAGGGCCTTCCGGCGGGGTGTCAGCGGTGCTTGAAGACCGCCGGGCGCTTCTCGGCGAAGGCGGTCATGCCTTCCTTCTGGTCGGCGGTGGCGAAGGCGGCGTGGAAGAGGCGGCGTTCGAAGCGGACGCCCTCGGCGAGGGTGGTCTCGAAGGCGCGGTTGACGCTCTCCTTCATCATGATCGCGGCCGGGGTGGACATCTCGGCGACCTTCTCGGCGGTGGCGAGGGCCTCGGCGAGGAGGTCGTCGGCGGGGACGATGCGGGAGACCAGGCCGGCGCGTTCGGCCTCCTCGGCGCCCATCATCCGGCCGGTGAGGCACAGTTCCATGGCCTTGGCCTTGCCGACCGCCCGGGTGAGGCGCTGGGAGCCGCCGATGCCCGGGATCACGCCGAGCTTGATCTCCGGCTGGCCGAACTTGGCGGTGTCGGCGGCGATCAGGATGTCGCAGAGCATCGCCAGCTCGCAGCCGCCGCCGAGCGCGAAGCCGGCCACCGCCGCGACGACCGGCTTGCGCAGCTCGCCCAGGCGGTCCCACGGGCCCAGCCAGTCGTCCAGGTAGACGTCCGGGAACCGGTTGCCCTGCATCTCCTTGATGTCGGCGCCCGCCGCGAAGGCCTTCGCCGATCCGGTGATCACCAGACAGCCGATCTCCGGGTCCCGGTCGAAGGCGGTGGCCGCGGCCACGACCTCGTTCATCAGCCGGTTGTTGAGCGCGTTGAGCGCCTCCGGCCGGTTGAGCGTGATCAGCCCGACCCGGCCCTTGCGGTCCACCAGGATCGTCTCGTAGGTCTCGGTCATCGCCGTTGACTCCCATTCCGTTGTGCTCCGACGGACCCAACGATCTCCGAACCGGACCGCCTCGCGCCAGTCTCGATCCGCGAGACGGTCGTCACCCGAGCCGCAGGTCACCACCGTGCGGCGGCTCGAAGAACGCGGCCACCGTCCGCGGGCCGACCTCGGCGAGGGTGGCCGGCGACCAGTGCGGGTCGCGGTCCTTGTCGACGACCTGGGCGCGGATGCCCTCGACCAGGTCGTGGTGGCCGAGCGCGGCGCAGGACACCCGGTACTCCTGCGTCAGGCCCTCCTCCAGGGAACCGTGCGTCCGGGCCCGGCGCAGGGCGGCCAGCGTGACCTTCAGCATCGTCGGCGAGCGCTCGGCGAGCTCCTCGGCGGCCTGCTTGGCCTCGGGCACGCCGCTCGCCGTCAGCCGCGCGACGATCTCCTCGACGGAGTCGGCCGCGTAGCAGGCGTCGATCCAGGCGCGACGGTCGGCGAGCGGCGCGGCCGGGGCGGGCTCCGCGTACCGGCGCAGGACCTCGTCGACGGGCGCGCCGGCCAGGTCGGCCAGCAGCGCGGGCAGCTTCTCCGACGGCACGAAGTGGTCGGCGAACCCGCACAGCAGCGCGTCCCCGGCGGTCATCGAGGCGGCGGTGAGCCCGAGGTGGGTGCCCAGCTCGCCCGGCGCGCGCGACAGCAGCCACGTCCCGCCGACGTCCGGCACCAGGCCGATCCGGGTCTCCGGCATGGCCACCACCGAGCGCTCGGTGACGATCCGCACCGACCCGTGGGCGGAGACCCCGACGCCGCCGCCCATGGTGATGCCGTCCATCACCGCGACGTAGGGCTTGGGGTAGCGGGAGACCAGCGCGTTCAGCCGGTACTCGTCCCGGAAGAACGCGCGCGTCCCGGCCCCGCCCGCCTTGGCGTCGTCGTGCATCGTCCGGATGTCGCCGCCCGCGCACAGCCCGCGCTCCCCGGCCCCGGTCAGCACCACCACCCGCACCGCGTCGTCCCCGGCCCACTCCTCCAGCACCGTCCGCATCCGCACCACCATCCCGTGCGTCAGCGAGTTGAGCGCCCTCGGCCGGTCGAGCACGATCCGCCCCACCCCGCCGTCCCGCGACGCCCGCACCTCGTCAGCCATCGTCCCCACTCCCGTTCGTCCTCGACCGGCCGTACTCGCGTCAAGACTTCAAGACTTCAAGAATTCAAGGCTCCAAGGCTTCACGATTCCAGGGTTTCAAGCCAAGCACGAAGGGCGGCTCCGGTGGTGACCGGGGCCGCCCTTCGTCCGGCGGGGGAAAATGGTTCGGGGGGTCCTCAGGGGAGGATGCGGCCGGTGACGTCGCCGAAGCCGACGACGGTGCCGTCGGGGCCGGGGGCGGTGGCGGTGATGGTCACCTCGTCGTCGTTCTCCAGGAAGGCGCGGGTCGTGCCGTCCGGGAGCTTGAGCGGGTTCTCGCCGTTCCAGGTGAGTTCGATGAGGGCGCCGCGGGTCTCGACGTCGGGGCCGCTGACGGTGCCGGAGGCGAAGAGGTCGCCGGTGCGCAGGGAGGCGCCGTTGACCGTCATGTGGGTGAGCTGCTGGGCCGCCGTCCAGTACATGGAGGCGAACGGCGGGCGGGAGACGGTGTGGCCGTTGAGGCGGATCTCCATCGCGAGGTCCAGGCCCCACGGCTCGCCGTCGCGGTCGTCGAGGTAGGGGAGCGGCTCGACGTCGCGGGCGGGCGGGGCGACCCGGGCGTGCTCCAGGGCGTCCAGCGGCACGATCCACGGCGAGACGGAGGTGGCGAAGGACTTGCCGAGGAACGGGCCGAGCGGCACGTACTCCCAGCCCTGGATGTCGCGCGCGGACCAGTCGTTGACCAGGCAGACGCCGAAGACGTGCTCGCGGAAGGCGTCCAGGGCGACGGGCTCGCCGAGCGCGGAGGGCGTGCCGACGACGAAGCCGACCTCGGCCTCGATGTCCAGCCGGCGGGTCGGGCCGAAGGACGGAACGGCGTCCGCCGGGGCCTTGCGCTGGCCGTGCGGGCGGACCACCGGCGTGCCGGAGACCACGACGGTGCCGGAGCGGCCGTGGTAACCGATCGGCAGGTGTTTCCAGTTGGGGGTGAGCGGCTCGGAGCCGGGGCGCAGGATCCGGCCCAGGTTGGTGGCGTGGTGCTCGGAGGCGTAGAAGTCGACGTAGTCGGCGACCTCGAACGGCAGGTGGAGTTCCACCTCGGCGAGCGGCAGCAGCAGCGGGGTGAGGGCCTCGCGGTGGGACTCCTCGGTCAGCCAGCGGGTGAGCGAGGCCCGCACCTCGGTCCACACCGGGCGGCCGGCGGCCAGCAGCGGGTTGAGCGAGTCCGCGTCGAGGAGCACCGACGGCTTCCCGGCGGCGCGGGCGGCGGCGCCGGCGTCCAGGACGAAGTCGCCGACGCGCACGCCGATCCGCCGCTGCCCCGGCCGGTCGCCGGCCGTGAAGACGCCGTACGGCAGGTTGTGCACGCCGAACGGCGAGTCGTTCGCGGGGGCGAGCCAGCTGCGGGGGGTGGTCAACGGTCCTCCTGGGGCTTCGGGTCGGGCGACAGCAGGCCGAGGGCGGCCAGGTCGTCCAGGGGCTCGGCGATGCTACAGGTGCCGAACGCGGTGAACGAGTTGCGGATCACCGTGACCTGACGGTCGCTCAGGGTCTGCACGGCCTTGGCGAGCACCTCGCCGGAGCGTTCGGCGAGCACCTCGGCGGCCGCGGCCGGGTCGGTCTCCTGGGCGGCCAGCAGGACGTTCAGGAAACCGTGGTGCTCGAAGCCGGTCACCGGGTCGGTGTGCCGGACGGCGTGGTGCAGCCCGGCCGTGCACTTGTACGGCAGGCCGCGCTGGGCGCACCCGGTGAGGAAGCCGGCCAGCTCCCGCTCGTCCGGGAAGGCTCCGGCGACGATCCCGCCGGTGCGGAACTTGGCCCGGTAGGGGCTGTCGACCAGCACGTCCAGGACCTCGTCCAGGCCGTCGCCGCGCAGCAGTTCGCGCGGCAGCTCGACGGCCGCCGGCACGTCGGCCGGCAGCAGCAGGTCGAGCGCGGCGACCGCCTCCCGGGCGTCCCGGGTGGCGAGTTCGACGCCGGCCACCTCGAAGGGGGCGGCGGCGGCCAGTGCCGGGCCGAGCTCGGAGCTGCCCCCCGGCAGCACCAGCCCGACCCGGAGGGCGGGGGCGGGGTCCTGCGCCGCGGCGGGGCCGGCGCCCTGCGCCGCGGCCGCCAACTCGCCCAGCCGGCCCGCCCCGCAGAGCAACGGGCCGACCGCGTCGGCGTACCAGGCGGTGCGGTGCGCGCGGTGCGCGGGCACCGCGTCGGCGACCGGCAGGTTCCCGGGCGGGAACACCGCCGCGTCGTCGAAGAGCCCCTGGAACAGCGGCGGGATCACGGGGGTGGTGCTCACTGCTGCGGCCCCCGACCGGACCAGGTCCAGGCGTAGCCGGAGTCCTCCGAGGCGCGGCCGCCCTCGCCCAGCTCCAGCGGGCGGAAGGTGTCCACCATGACCGCGAGCTCGTCGAAGAACTCCACGCCGATGGACCGCTCGTACGCGCCCGGCTGCGGGCCGTGGGTGTGGCCGCCCGGGTGCAGCGAGATCGAGCCCTGGCCGATGCCCGAACCCTTGCGCGCCGCGTAGTCGCCGCCGCAGTAGAACATGACCTCGTCGCTGTCCACGTTGGCGTGGTAGTACGGCACCGGGATCGACAGCGGGTGGTAGTCCACCTTGCGGGGAACGAAGTTGCAGATCACGAACCCGTTGCCCTCGAACACCTGGTGGGCCGGCGGCGGCTGGTGGATCCGCCCGGTGATCGGCTCGAAGTCCCGGATGTTGAACGCGTACGGGTACAGGCAGCCGTCCCAGCCGACCACGTCGAACGGGTGGTGCGGCACGGTGTACCGGGTGCCGGAGATCCCGTTCGGGCCGCGGTGCTTGACCAGGACGTCGACGTCGCCGCCGTCGACGAGCAGCGGGCCGGACGGGCCGCGGAGGTCCCGCTCGCAGTACGGCGCGTGCTCCAGCAGCTGGCCGTACTTGGAGAGGTAGCGCTTGACCGGGGTGATGTGGCTGTTCGCCTCGATGCAGTAGGCGCGCAGCGGTTCGTCGCCGGACGGCACCCAGCGGTGGGTGGTCGCCCGGGGGATGACCACGTAGTCGCCCTGGCCGACCTCCAGCGCGCCGAAGACCGTCTCCACGGTGCCGGAGCCGGACTCCACGTACACGCACTCGTCGCCGAGCCCGTTGCGGTACAGCTCGCTCGGCGCCCCGGCGGCGACGTAGGAGATCCGCACGTCGCCGTTGCCGAGGACGAGCCGGCGCGAGGCCACGACGTCCGCGGACTTCCACTCCTGGCCCGCGAACAGCTCGTGCAGCTTGAGGTGGCGGGGGAGCAGGGGATGGTTGGGCACCGTCGACTGGTCGGGCAGCTCCCACGGCACGGCGTTCACGACGGCCGAGGGGATGCCCCGGTGGTAGAGCAGCGAGGAGTCCGAGGAGAACCCCTCCTCGCCCATCAACTCCTCGTAGTACAGCCCGCCCTCGGGCGTGCGGTGCTGCGTGTGCCGCTTGGGCGGGATGCTGCCCAGCTGCCGGTAGTACGCCATCGTCCCTGCTCCTCCCGGACCTTCCTGTGGCCCAGCGCTTCCTACGGCTCCAGCGGTGGCTGCGTGCCCCGGAGATCGCCGGCCCCGGAGACCGGCGGCCTCCGGGGCGGCCCGCCTCAGAGGTTGCCGCGGCGCTCCTGCTCGCGCTCGATGGCCTCGAAGAGCGCCTTGAAGTTGCCCTTCCCGAAGCCCAGCGAACCATGCCGCTCGATGAACTCGTAGAAGACGGTCGGGCGGTCGCCGATCGGCTTGGTGAAGATCTGCAGCAGGTAGCCGTCCTCGTCGCGGTCGACCAGGATGCCGCGGCTCTTCAGCTCCTCGATCGGCACCCGGACCTTGCCGATCCGCTCGCGCAGCTCCGGGTCGTCGTAGTACGAGTCGGGGGTGTTGAGGAACTCGACGCCGCGCGAGCGCAGCACGTCGACGGTGGTGAGGATGTCGTTGGTGGCCAGCGCCATGTGCTGGCAGCCCGCGCCGGTGTAGAACTCCAGGTACTCGTCGATCTGGGACTTCTTCTTGGCGACGGCCGGCTCGTTGAGCGGGAACTTCACCCGGTGGTTGCCGCTGGCGACGACCTTCGACATCAGCGCCGAGTAGTCGGTGGCGATGTCGTCGCCCACGAACTCGGCCATGTTCACGAAGCCCATGACCTTGTTGTAGAAGGTGACCCACTCGTCCATCTTGCCGAGCTCGACGTTGCCGACCGCGTGGTCCAGGGCCTGGAACAGGCGGCGCGGCGAGCCCTCCGGGTGCTGCACCTTGCTCCGGGCGGTGATGTAGCCGGGCAGGTACGGGCCGGTGTAGCGGGAGCGGTCGATCAGGGTGTGGCGGGTCTCGCCGTAGGTGGCGATCGCGGCGCGGCGCACGGTGCCGTTCTCGTCGGAGACGTCGTTCGGCTCCTCCAGGACGGTGGCGCCCTGGGCGCGGGCGTGCGCGATGCACTTGTCGACGTCCGGGACCTCCAGGGCCAGGTCGACGACGCCGTCGCCGTGGCGGCGGTGGTGGTCCAGCAGCGGGCTGTCGGGGGAGACACCGCCCTTGATCACGAAGCGGCAGGAGCCGGAGCGCAGCACGAAGGCCTTGCGGTCGCGGCGGCCGGTCTCCGGGCCGGAGTAGGCGACCAGCTCCATGCCGAAGACGGCCTGGTAGAACTGGGCCGTCTGGGTGGCGTTGCCGACCACGAACACGACGGCGTCCTGCGCGGTGACCGGGAACGGGTCGCTGGCGGGGTCGTGCTCGACGAGGCCGACGAGGCGGCGCAGCTGCTCGGCGTCGAGACCGGCCTCGCGCTCCTCGGGGGTCAGCTCAAGGGCGTGGGACTGCGGGGTCATCGGTCGTTCCTCCACATTGAGGCCTCGGCATTGAGGCATCCGCTTGAGGCTGCCGCTCCGCGGGGTTGGGGTGGGGGCGGATGCGGGCGGCTGAGCGGAGAGCTTGCTCCAGTCGGGCGGATTGGGCAACAGATCGGGTTTTCACTGTTCAATGTGTACAAGGTGATCAGGAAATCGCTGGTCATGCTGTGCAGAATGCTCGGTGGATCCGGGGGGTTTCACGAGTTCTGCGCATCGGCCCCGATCGGGCGAGTGCGCTGGTCAGGGCGGTGGAGCGGGGTGGAGGGAGGTGGAGGGGGGAGGGGCGGTGGGAGCGGCTCAGGGCGGGGGAGCGCAGGGGACGAGGTGGCCGTCGAACCAGTCGCGGGCCAGCTCGGCGACCCGGTCCAGCGTCCCGGGCTCCTCGAACAGGTGCCCGGCGTGCGGGACGACGGCCAGCTCACTCTCGCAGCGCAGCCGCTCGCGCGCCCGCCGGTTGAGGTCGATCACCACCTCGTCCCGGCCGCCGACGATCAGCAGCGTCGGCGCGAGCACCGTGCCCAGCGCCTCCTCCCCGGCGAGGTCCGGCCGCCCGCCCCGGGAGACCACCGCGCCCACCCCGTGCCCGAGCCGGGCGGCCGTCCACAGCGCGGCGGCGGCGCCGGTGCTCGCACCGAACAGCCCGAGCGGCAGGAACGCGCCCCCGGCCGCGCGGGCCTGCTCGGCGGGCAGCGCGCGGGCCACGTCGGTCAGCCGGGCGCCCAGCAGCTCGACGTCGAAGACGTTGCGCCGGTCCTCCTCCTCGTCCTCGGTGAGCAGGTCGAACAGGAAGGTGGCCAGCCCGGCGTCGTTCAGGCGGGCGGCCACGTGGCGGTTGCGCGGGCTGTGCCGGCCGCTGCCGCTGCCGTGCGCGAACACCACGATGCCGCGGGCGCCGGCGGGCACCGTCAGCCGGCCGGTCAGCCGGGCGCCGGCGGCGGGCAGCGTCACCTCGCGGTCGGACGCCGGAACCCCGTCGTCGTCGGCTCCCGGTGGGTCGGTGGACCCCGCCCCACCGCCGGACCCCGCTTCGCCGCCGGACCCCGCTTCGCCGGCGCGGGCCGCGGCGAGGTGGCGCAGCACCTCCGCGTCCTCGGTCTGCGAGAAGTCCGCGTAGAACTCGCCGATCGCGAAGAACGGCGACGGCGTGCCCACGCACACCAGCTCGTCGGCGACCCCGCTCAGCCGCTCCGTCCACTCCCGCGGCGCCACCGGCACGGCGAGCACCACCCGCTCCGCCCCGCGCGCCCGCACGATCAGGCAGGCGGCCCGGGCGGTCGAGCCGGTCGCGATGCCGTCGTCGACCACGACCACCGTCCGCCCGCGCAGGTCCACCGGCGGGCGCCCGCCCCGGTAGCGGTGCGCCCGGCGTTCCAGCTCGGTCCGCTCACGGGCCTCCACCGCGGCCAGCTGCTCCGGCGTCACCCCGGCGGGCCGCAGCACGTGGTCGTTGATCACCCGCACCCCGTCCTCGCCGATCGCCCCCATGCCCAGCTCCGGCTGGTACGGGACGCCCAGCTTGCGGATCACGCAGATGTCCAGCGGCGCGCCGAGCGCGGCGGCCACCTCGGCGGCCACCGGGACGCCGCCGCGCGGCAGGGCCACCACCACGGTGCGGGGGCCGCGCAGGTGGCCCAGCAGGGCGGCCAGCCGGCGTCCCGCGTCGGTGCGGTCGGTGAAGTGGGTACCGGTGGCGTGCATGGTGTCGGCCTCCGGTTCCACCGTACGTCGCCGGGGTGGCGCGCGGCGCGACCGGGAGGCCCGGGGCCCGGCCTGCCCTGTCACGTCCCGGGCGGGGCCGGGACGGTCCGGGACGCGGATGGGGCCGGCCGCCCGTGCGTCCGGGACGACGGGCGGTCCAGCGTGGTGCACACCGGTCCGGTGGGCCCTCCCTCACCCGCCGGGCCGTCCGATCCGCCGACCCCGCCGAAGGAGCCGACCCGTGTCCTTCCCCCACCCGCAGCACCACCCCGTCCCCGACGTCGCCGCCGCGCCCGTCCCCGCACACGCCCCCGCATACGTCCCCGCGCCGCACGACCCCGCCGCGCACGTCCCCGGCCTGCACGCCACCGGCGACCCGGTGAACGGCGCCCCCGCCACCGGCTGGACCGTCGCCACCGCGCTGCCCGTCAGCTACCGGGTCCGCTTCACCCCCGGGGTGCTGGACCCGCGCAACCCGGCGCTCGCCCGGGCCGGCGGCCCGCCCGGGCGCCGGCTCGTCGTCGTCGACGCCCGCGTCCACGACCTGCACGGCGAACACCTGCGCCGCTACCTGGCCGCCCAGGGCGTCGAGCACGAGACGCACGTCCTGCTCGCCCACGAGCAGGTGAAGACCATGGACGCGGTCTTCCAGGTCGCCGACCGGATGGACTCCTTCGGGATCTCCCGCCGCGGCGAGCCGGTGATCGCGGTCGGCGGGGGCGTGCTCACCGACGTCGTCGGCCTCGCCTGCAGCCTCTACCGCCGCTCCACGCCCTTCGTGCGCGTCCCCACCACGCTGATCGGCCTGGTCGACGCGGGCGTCGGCGCCAAGACCGGGGTGAACCACGGCCGTCACAAGAACCGCCTCGGCACCTACCACCCCGCCGTCGACACCTTGCTCGACCCGGCCTTCCTCGCCACCCTGGACCGGCGCCACATCGGCAACGGGCTCGCCGAGATCCTCAAGGTCGCGCTGATCAAGGACGCCGACCTCTTCGTCCTGCTGGAACGCCACGGGCGCGACCTGCTCGACACCGGCTTCCAGTCCCCGGGCGCCGGCGCCGCCGTGCTCGGCCGCGCCGTGCACGGCATGCTCCAGGAGCTCCAGCCCAACCTCTGGGAACACCGCCTGGAACGCCTGATGGACTACGGCCACTCGTTCAGCCCGACCGTCGAGATGCGCGCGCTGCCCGAGCTCCTGCACGGCGAGGCGGTCTGCGCCGACATGGCGCTCACCACCGTCGTCGCCCGGCGCCGCGGCCTGGTCGACACCGAGCAGGCCGAACGGATCCTGCGGCTGATGCGGCGGCTCGAACTGCCCGTCTGGCACCCGCTGATGGAGCCCGTCACGCTCGGCGAGGCGCTCGCCGACACCGTCCGCCACCGCGACGGGCGGCAACGGCTGCCGCTGCCCCGCGGGATCGGGGCGGGCGTCTTCGTGGACGACCTCGACGGGGCCGAACTCGCCGACGCGGCCGGGTGGCTGCGCGCCTGGTCGGCCGGGGACGGTGCCGGTGCCGGTGCGGGGGCTGCGGAGGGGAGGGGGACGCGTGCGTAGCGCCGTCGTGATCGCCGACACCACCGCACCGGCCGACGTCCACGGGGTGCACGGCGCCCCCGGGACCACCCGGTGGACCTGCCTCGCGCGCCGCGCCGGACTCGCCGGGGACTGGGAAGCCGTCGAATGGGCGAGCATCCCGGCGGGCGGCGTCAGCGGCGAACACCTCCACACCCGCACCCGCGAGGTGTACGTCCTGCTCGCCGGGGAGGGCGAGGTCACCCTCGACGGCCGTCCGCACACCGTCCGCGCGGGCGACGCCGTCCTGACGGCGGTCGGCACCCGGCACGGGCTGCGCAACACCGGGACCGGGCCGCTGGACTGGCTGGTGATCGAACTGCCCGCCGATCCGCCCGCCGACCCGGCGGCCGCCGCCCCGGTGGGCAGCACCGTGGTCCGCGACCTGAGACGCACCGGTCCGATCGACCCCTCCGCCGTCGTCGGCGGACCGCTGCGCCTGCTGCGGCACGTCGAACTCGCTACCGGGGAGCGCGACTTCCTGCTCGCCGACGGCGTCGAGCACACCGCCTTCGTCCTCGGCGGCAACGGGCGGGCGGGCGCCGGGGACGTCCGGGTGCCGCTGCGCCCGGGCACCGCGTTCACCCTGCCGCTCGGCACCGACCTCCACCTCGCGGCCGGCCCCGGCGGCCTCGTCTACCTGCACGCGGAACTCGTGCCGAAGAGCGGGGGGCGGCGATGATCGTCACCCGGACGGCCGCACCCCGCCTGCTCCTCGGCCCCGGCACCCAGCGGATCCGCACCCGCTGCCTCGCCCGCCGCGGCATGCTGCACAGCGAGTGCGAGGCCTTCGAACACATCAGCCTCGGGCCGGGTGCCTGTTACGACCTCACCGGCCGTGACTCCACCGAGGCGGCCTGGTACGTGCTGCGTGGCCCGGTCGTCCTGGTCGACTGCCCGGACCACCCGCTGCGTCTGCTCGACCGTGGCGCCCTCCTGCTCGCTCCGCACGGCGGGACCGTCCATCTGCACGGTGGCCCGCTCGGCGCGGAACTGCTCTGTCTCACGGTTCTGCCGGCCGAGGTGAGCGCCGCCCTGCCGGACCGCCGGCCGCAGCTCGTGCGCGGCCCGGTGTCCGACGGCGACAGCGGCCGGCCGCCGGCCGTGCGGGCGCGGGTCGGGGCGGACCGCCCGGGCGCGTGCTGAGGGGTGGGTGGCGCCGGTTGGTGGCCGTGGGGTGGGGTGGGGCCTGCTTCCGACGTGGGTGTCGCTCGGTGGGGTTCGGGGGTTCGGGGCCGGGTCGTCCCGGGACCTGCCCGGCGGCTCCGGCCGGTGGTCGTGGGTGGGGTGGGGCTTGTTCCCGACGTGGGTGTCGCTCGGTGGGGTTCGGGGGTTCGGGGCCGGGCCGTCCCGGGACCTGTCCGGCAGCCCCGGCCGGTGACCGGTGGGTGGCCGTGGGTGGGGTGGGGCCTGTTCCTGACCTGGCGTCGCCCGGCGAGGTCCGGGGGCCTGAGCCGCGCCCTCCCGGCGCGGGTCGGGGCGGATCACCGGGGTTCCTTCCGGGGCGTGGGTGGCGCCGGCCGGTGTCCATGGGGGTGCGGGTGGGGCCGGCTCCGGCCGTGGGCGTCGCCCGGTGGGGGTGCGGGGCCGGGGCCCGCCGCCGTGTACAGGCGGGCCGCCGGCCATCCCGGGGCCGGGCCCGTTCCGGCGCGGGTCGGGGCGGACCATCCGGGCCCGTGTTGAGGGGGGCTGCGCCAGCCGGTCGGTGGCTGCGGACGTGAGTGTCGGCCGGTCGAGGCCGGCCCAGGTCAGGGGCTGGGGCCGGGCCCGGCCGTCGTGGACAGGTGGGCCGTCCCGGGCTCGTTCCGGCGCGGGTCGGGGCGGACCATCCGGGCCCGTGGTGAGGGGTGGGCTGCGCTGGCCGGTCGGTGGCCGCGGACGGTGTCCGTGGGGCGTGCGTGGGGCCACTCCGGACATGGGTGACGCCCGGCGGGGGCGGCGAGGTCCGTTCCGGCGCGGGTCGGGGCGGAGCGCTCGGGCCCGTGGTGGCGCCGGTTGGTGGCTGGTGGGTGTCCGTGGGGTGCGGGTGAGGTCGGCTCGGGACGTGGGTGTCGCCCGGTGAGGTTCGGGGCTCGGAGCTGGGCCGTCCCGGGGCCCGTCCGGCGGCCCCGGCCGGTGTTCGTGGGGCGCGGGTGGGGCCGGCGCGGGTCGGGGCGGACCATCCGGGCCCGTGGTGAGGGGTGGGCTGGGCTGGCCGGTCGGTGGTCGCGGACGGTGTCCGTGGGGCGTGCGTGGGGCCGCTCCGGACATGGGTGACGCCCGGCGGGGGCGGCGAGGTCCGTTCCGGCGCGGGTCGGGGCGGAGCGCTCGGGCCCGTGGTGGCGCCGGTTGGTGGCTGGTGGGTGTCCGTGGGGTGCGGGTGAGGTCGGCTCGGGACGTGGCGTCGCCCGGTGAGGTTCGGGGCTCGGAGCTGGGCCGTCCCGGGGCCCGTCCGGCGGCCCCGGCCGGTGTCGGCGGGGCGCAGGTGGGGCCGGCTCGGGACGTGGCGCCGCCCGGTCCGGGTGCAGGGGCCGGGGCCCTCCGCCATGGACCGGCGGGGTCGGGGCGGACTCGGTGAGGGGTGGGCGGCCCCGGCCGGTGTCCGTGGGGCGCGGCCGGGGCCGGTTCCCGCCCCGGGGCGTCCCGGGCGGGGGTGCGGGGCGTGGTGGGGGCCGGGGGCTCAGGTGGGCGGGGCGGTGGGTGGCGCAGCGTGGAGGCCGTGGTCCGGAGCCGTCCGGACGGGAGGAGGCCGCCATGCGTCGAGGCGTCCGGCTCGATCGCCGCATCCAGGCCGGTGCCGCACAGCTCTCCCTGGCGGTGCGCAGCGGCGAGGCGTCGTGGGCCGAACTCGGGGCGCGGCTGGACGGGTTCGGGGCCGGCCGGTTCGTCGTGGTGACGGACGGCACGGCGCCCGCCGGTCCGCTGGGCCGGGTCCGCGCACTCGCCGCCGGCCTGGCGCCCACCACCGTGCACGACCTGCGCGACGGACCGCTGCCCGCCGCCCCTGCCGGGGCCGTCGTGGTCGCCGTCGGCGGTGAACGCGCCTGTGGGTACCCGGCCGACGTCCGGGTGCCCACCGACCTGGCCGCCGCGTGCGGTCCGGCACTGGCCCTGTACCGGCCGGTCCCGGCCGCGGCGCTGGCCTGGGTGCGGGCCGACGTGCTCGCCGAGCGCCCCGCCGCGTGGACCCGCGCCGGGATGGTCGCCGTCGTGCGCCACGTGCTCGCCGTCTGCCCGGCCCACTACTCGACGCTCGCCGCCCTCCTCCACCCCGGCGCGCGGTACGACGAGCCGACGCTCACCGCCCTGCTCGCCCTGTGCGCCGACGCGCGGGCCGCCCTGGTCTGCTTCGACCCCGAGGAGACCGGCCCCGCGCTGGCCCTCGGCTACGGCCGCGGCCTCGCGAGTGCCGTGCGGGCCGTCGCCGGCCCCGCCCTCGCGCCCGGCGACGCCGGGGCGCTGGGCCTGCTGCTCGCCGCCCGGGTGGCGGCGCGGCTCGGGCTGGCGGACGGTGCCACCGGCTGGGCCCACCGGGAGCTGCTGGCCCGCAACGGTTCGGCGACCGCCCTGCCCGGCGGGGTCGACCCGGACCGGCTGACCGCCGCGCTCGCCGCCGCGAGCGCGCCCGGGCTGCTGCTCCTCGCCGAGCTCGGCCGCCCGTACTGCGCCGGTGGCAGGCTGCTGACCCCGGTGGACGGCACGGTGCTGAGGGCCGCGGTCGACGGTCTGGCCGACGGCGCGGGGGCGGGCGTCCCGCGCAGCCGCACCGGCAGCCCGGAGCCCGCCCGGGCCGTCGCGCTGCGGGCCGCCGGACCGGTCCCGGGCACGCCGTGAGGACGCGGGACCCGGGCACGGGGGCCGCCCGGGCACCGTCCGGGAGCGGGCCGGGAGCGGGCCGGGCGCAGGCCGGGAGCGGGCCGGGAGCGGGACAGGACCCGGCTCCCGTGCGACCGGGACGACAGGCGCCACATCGTGGACAACGGAAGCGGCCCCGTACGGACCGCAGGAGACCAGAAGGAGTTCCCGTCATGCCGGGCACCGTCATCACCGACCTCCGCCGACGCGGCGCCGTCGACCCCAGCCGGGTGCTGACCGGACCGCTGCGCGCCGTCGGACTGCAGTGGCTCGACCCCGGCCGCAGCGTCGAGGTCACCGCCGAGGGCGTCGAGCGCGCCCTGTACATCACGGCCGGCTCGGGCACCGCCACGGTGCCGGGGGCCGAGGCCGACGCCGGGTCCGAGGCCGGGAACGAGCCGTCGGCGGCCGGCGACTCCGGGATCCCGCTGGTCGAGGGCACCGCCGTGACCCTGCCGCTCGGCGCGCGCACCGTGTTCACGGCCGGCACCGCCGGTCTGGAGTTCTTCCACGCGGTGCTCGCCGTGGCCGGCCACCCGGGCCGGGCCCTCGCCCACCCGGCGGCGGACCGGCCGAGCACCGAACGCCCGGTGGACGGCCACCCGGCCGCCGGACGACCGGAGACCGACCACCCCGACGCCGACCACCCCGACGCCGGACATCCCGACGCCGACCACCCGGCCGCCGAACGTCCCACGACCGGCCGCCCCGACCCCCGACGTCCCGCGACCGGCCGTCCCGCGACCGGCCGTCCCGCGACCGGCCGTCCCGCGACCGGCCGTCCCGCGACCGGCCGTCCCGCGACCGGCCGTCCCGCGACCGGACACCCCACCGCCGGCCGCCCCGACCACCCCGACACCCCTCCGAGCCCGAAGGGAGGCGAGCCCCGGTGATCGTCACCACCGCCACGGCCTCGGCCGCCGTCATCCTCGGCCCGAACGGCGAGCGCGTGCGCCTGCGCTGCCTCGCGCGCCGCTCCATGCTCGCCAGTGCCTGCGAGAGCTTCGACCACCTGCGGCTGAGCCCCGGCGCCCACCACCTGATGGCGGGGCGGCCCGAGACCGAGACCGTCCTGTTCGTGGTGCGCGGCTCCCTGCTCGTCGGCCGGACCGCCGACGAGCCGGACCACCTGGCCGCCGACGGCGATCTGCTGCTGGCGACCCGGGGCCGGGAACTGCTCCTGGAGGCCGGTCCGCTCGGCGCCGAGGTGCTCTGCCTCGCCCTGGCCGCGCCCCGCCGCACCACCGCGACCAGGCGCTCCCTGGCCCGGCGGCGCGCCGAACGGCGGAGCCGGCCGTGACCGGCCCCGCCACGGCCGCCGCGGCCCGTACCTCCGACCGCGTCCCGGATCGCACCGAGGCCCCCGCCCGTACGGCGGGGGCCGCCGGTGCCACGGCCGACGCCGCGACCATGGCGGCGCTGCGCTTCGAGGCACCGCACCGGGTCGTGCTCGCCCGGGTGCCCCGGCCCGCGCCGCCGGGGCCGGACGCGGTCACCGTGCGCACCTCCCTGGTCGGCCTTTGCGGAACCGACCTCGAACTCCTCCACGGCACCGCCGCCTACCTGCGCGACGGGCGGGCCCGCTTCCCGCTCGTCCCGGGGCACGAGTGGTGCGGCACGGTCGCCGAAGTCGGCCGTGCGGTCACCGAGTTCGCGCCCGGCGACCGGGTGGTCGGCCACACCATGGTGCACTGCGGCCTGTGCCGGATGTGCCGGCGCGGCCGCCGCCCGCTGTGCGAACGCCTCACCGAGGTCGGCCTCTACGGTCGCCAGGGCGCCGCCGCCGAGTACGTGGTGCTGCCGGAACGCTCGCTGTCCCGGATCCCCGCCCGGGTGCCGGACCGGGCCGCCGTGCTGACCGAACCGGCGGTGACGGTGGTGGCCGGGCTGGAACGGTCCGGATGCGGGCTCGGCGACCGGGTGGTCGTCCTCGGCACCGGCACCATCGGCCTGCTCGCCGTCCAACTCGCCGCCCGGCTGGGCGAGTCGGTGGATGCGGTGGGCATCGACCCGGCCGGGCGGCGGCTCGCGCTGCGCTGCGGTGCGCGCCGCGCGCTGAGCCCCGAGCAGGCCCGGGCCGCCGGCCCCGGCCGCTACGCGCTCGCGGTCGAGGCGTCGGGCGCGGGCCCGGCGTTCGCGCTCGGCCTCGACCTGCTCGAACCGGGCGGCCGGCTCGCCGTGATCGGCGTGGCCAGCGGCCCGTGCCCGGACTTCGACCCGGGCCGACTCGCCCTGCGCGGACTGGAGGTGATCGGTGTCCGGCACGGCCTGGACCACTACGACCGCACACTGCGGCTGTTCCGCGACGGCGTGCTGACGGCCGAGCCGCTGATCGCCGCCGTGCTGCCGCCGGCCGCCGGGCCGGAGGCGTTCCGCCTGCTTGCGGGCGGCCGCAGCGGCCCGCCCAAGGTGCTCCTCGACTTCGGCCGCGTCGGCGACGCGGCGCCCGTCCCTCCCCCCGAAGGAGATCCCGCGTGATCCTCGTACCCGCCGCCGTCCCCCGGACGGCCCCCGCGTTCCGGCGGCTGATCGACCCGCAGCACCTGCCGTCCGCGCACGGCGGTCTGACCGTCGAGACCCTGCCGCCTGGTGTCCGCGTCGAGCACCACCCCTCCCGGGTGGGCGAATCCGTGACGCTGGTGCTCTCCGGCGGGATCCGCTCGGCCGGGCGCGTGCTCGGCCCGGGCGAGGGCCTCTACCACCCGCCCGGCAGCGTCTGCGGACTCACCGCCCTGCCCGGCGCGCCCGCCGCCGTGCTGACCGTCCGGCCGCTCGCGGTGCCCGGCGACCGGCCCGCGCCGCGCCCCCACCCCGTCCCGCTCGCGCCGCCGAGGCCCGGCCTCCGCTCCCACGGCGACGTTCCGGACCCGCCCGCCCCCGACCCGCCCGCCGCGGCGGTGCCCGCCGCACGCAGCAGCGACACCGACGTCGGCGCCGGAACCGGAACCGGCACCGGCAGCGCGCCGATCGCCGGCTCGGCCGGCATGACGGTGCACTGGCTCGCCACCGACGAGACGGTCGGCGCCCTGCGGCTCACCGTCGCCGCCTCGCGGTTCGGCGCCGGCGGCAGCCACGACCTGCACCGGCACCCGCACGCCGACGAGTTCTTCCTCGTCCTCTCCGGCGGCGGCACCCACCTCACGGAGACCACCGGGATCCCGGTCCGCGCCGGGGACCTGGTGTTCGTCCCGGCCGGTGAGTGGCACGGCTTCCGCACCGGCCCGGCCGGTCCGACCGACGCCCTCTACGGCTACCTGGGCGCGCCGAGCCTCGCCCGGGCCGGCTACCGGGTCCGCCCCGCCGCCGCGGCGGAGGTGACCCGATGAGCGTCCCCGGACCGCACGACCGGCACCCCGACGGCGGTGCGCGGCCGCCCACGGTGGCCGTCGTCACCGGGGCCAGCTCCGGCATCGGCCGGGCCACCGCCGTCGCCCTGGCCCGGGCCGGGCACGCGGTGGCGATCGGCTACCGCACCGACCGCGCCGCCGCCCGCCGGACCGCCGAACTGGGGGGCGGGCGGACCGTGCTGCTGCCGCTGGACCTCGCCGACCCGGGGGGCGCGGCGCGGGCCGTGCACGGCGCCGCCGAGCAGCTCGGCGGCATCGACATCCTGGTCAACTCGGCCGGGATCAACCATCGTTCACCGGCCCTGGAAGAGAACCTGGACGACTGGTGGCGGATCCTCGCGGTGGACCTCACCGGCCCCTTCGCCTGCGCCCAGGCGGCCGCCCGCCGGATGGTCGGCCAGGGGCGCGGCGGGCGGATCGTCAACGTCACCTCCGTCCACGAGTTCACCCCGATCCTGGGCGGCTCCGCCTACTGCGCGGCCAAGGGCGCGCTCGGCGCGCTCACCCGGGTGATGGCCCTGGAGCTGGCGCCGTACGGGATCACCGTGAACGCGGTCAGCCCCGGCGAGACCGCCACCCGGATGAACGGCGTCGTCGACGACCGCGTCCTCGACGGCCGCGCCCTGGACGGCCGTGACCTCGGCGCCCTCGCCCGGCCCGCCATCCCGGTGGGCCGGCCCGGCCGGGCGGCCGAGGTCGCGGCGGCCGTCGTCCACCTGACCGGCCCGGACGCCGGGTACACCACCGGCGTGTCGCTCACCGTCGACGGCGGCCTCAGCCTGATGAGCGCGATCGCCAACCAGCGCGACGCCGCCCACGAACGGGCCCTCCGCCCCGAGCGGCCCGACGCCCCGGAAGCCCCGGAAGCGGAAGCCCCGGAAGCCCCGGAAGCCTCCGGATTCCCGAACGCCCCCGGAAGGAGCGCCCGATGACCGGCATTCCCGGCGCGCGCGCCGTGCACCACGTCGCCTACACCGTCCCCGACCTCGACCAGGCGGTGGCGTTCTTCACCGAGGTCCTCGGCGCCCGCCTGCTCTACCGCCTCGGACCGGTCGCCGCGCCGCCCGGGGACGAGGACTGGATGCACCGCCAACTCGGCGTCCACCGCTCGGCGGTGGCGCACATCGCGATGCTGCGCCTGGGCCCGGTCAGCAACCTGGAGCTGTTCCAGTACACCGCCCCGGGCCAGCGCCGCGAGCAGCCCGCCAACAGCGACTGGGGCGGGCACCACCTCGCGATCGCCGTCGACGACGTGGACCGCGCCGTCGCCCACCTGCGCCGCCGGCCCGGCGTCGAGGTGCTGGGCGAGCCGCAGACGATCGCCGACGGCGGACCGATCGACGGCGACCGCTGGGTGTACTTCCGCGCGCCCTGGGGGCTCCAGCTGGAGGTGCTCGCGATGCCGCCCGGCATGCCCTACGAACGCGCCACCCCCGACCGGCTGTTCGCACCCCCGGGGCCGTGGGACGCCGCCGGCGCGCCGTCGGACGGGACCGGTCCGTCGTGATCGAGACCACCGCCGCCGTGGTGCGCGGGACCGGTGGGCCGTTCCGCCCGGAGACCGTCCGGCTGGACGGCCCCCGCACGGACGAGGTCCTGGTCCGGATCCGCGCCGTCGGCATCTGCCACACCGACCTGAGCGTGCGGGCCGGCCGCACGCCCGCGCCGCTGCCCGCCGTCCTCGGCCACGAGGGCGCGGGCACCGTCGAGGCGGTCGGCGACGGCGTCACCCGGCTGCGGCCCGGCGACCGCGTCGTGCTGACCTTCGACTCCTGCGGCGCCTGTCCGCCCTGCCGGGCAGGGCTTCCGGTGCGCTGCGACCACTGGGCCGCGCTGAACCTCTTCGGCGGCTTCCGGCTGGACGGCAGCGCCACCGTGCACGGCACGGGCCGCCACCGCGGCGCCGCGCTGCACGGCCACTTCTTCGGCCAGTCCTCCTTGGCGGGGCATGCGCTCGCCGACGAGCGCAACGCCGTGCCCGTCACCGGCCCGCCGGTGCCGTTCGAGGTGCTGGCGCCGCTCGGCTGCGGCGTGCAGACCGGCGCGGGCGCCGTCCTCAACGTGCTGCGGCCCGAACCCGGCGACACCCTGGCGGTGTTCGGCGCGGGCGCGGTGGGACTGGCCGCCGTCCTGGCGGCCCGGTCGACCCCGGTGGTGCGGATCGTCGCCGTCGACCTGCGCCCCGAGCGGCTCGCCCTGGCCCGCGAACTCGGGGCCACCGACGTGGTCGACGCGGGCACCGCGGACCCGGTGGCGGCGCTGCGCGACCTCACCGGCGGGCGCGGCGCGCAGCACACGCTGGAGACCAGCGGCAGCGTCCGCGCGCTGCGCCAGGCGGTGGAGGCGCTGGCCGTCGGCGGGACCTGCGGGGTGGTCGGCGCGCCGCCGGCCGGCAGCGAAGTGGGCCTGGACGTCCCCGGGCTGCTCGCCCGGGCGCCCAGGATCGTCGGGGTGAACCAGGGGGCGAGCGTGCCGCAGCGGTTCCTGCCGGTGCTGGTGGACCTGTTCCGGGCGGGACGGCTGCCGGTGGACCGGCTGGTGCGGACGTTCCCGTTCGCGGCGGTCGAGGAGGCGGCCGCGGCGGCGGAGGCGGGGGAGGTGGTGAAGCCGGTGCTGATGCTGCCCTGAGCTGCGCCGATGGCCCGCCGTCGGGTCCGCCGTCCCGTTCTGGGACCGGAACGGGACGGCGGGCCCATGTGCCCGGGGCGTGGCGCCGACCAGAGTGGAGTGCGGAGCGGTTGATCGGCTCGACCGCCCGGAGCTGAAGAATCTGGAGCACCCATCCCATGGCAACGAACACGACCTCGAAGACGCTCGGCGTCGCGTCCGCCATCGTCGGCGTCGCCGCAGCGACCGCGGTCATCAGGAGCGCCGTCATCGGCGCGGTGGCCAAGTCGGCTCCCGCGCAGGCGGGCTCCGCCGCGGAACCCGAGCGCCACTGCAAGCCGGGCCAGAAGGACTGCTGAACCGGTCACCCGTGATCGCTTCCGCCGGATCCCTCCCCGGCCCACCCCCGACCCCCCGCCCCCGCTCCCGGTCCTGCCGGAAGCGGGGGCGGGGGGCGTCGTGGTGCGCCGCCGCTCAGGACGCGGGGCCGCGCCGCTGCGAGGGGTGCCGGGGGAGGACGGCCAGCACCCGGGTCCCGCTCTGCTGCGTGAGCCGGGCGATGGTGCAGTGTCCGCCGATCTCGGCCGCCCGGTCCGCCATCGACCGCAGCCCGACCCCGCCGGACGACCCCAGCCGCGCCAGGTCCGTTCCCGCGGGCCCCGGTGCACCCGGGGGGCCCTCCTCGGGCGGCTGCGGGACGCCGAGGCCGATCCCGTCGTCCTGGACGGTCAGCGTCAGGTTCGCGTCGTCCACCCGCATCGTCACCCGGGCGTGCCGGGCGTCGGCGTGCCGCAGCACGTTGTTGAGCGCCTCGGCGGTGATCCGGTACGCGGCCACCTCCACGGCGGCGGGCAGGTCCGGCAGCGGGTCCGGGTGCAGGGCGGCCGTGACGGCGAGCCCGTCGGTGCTGAACGAGGCGGCCAGGTGCTGGACGGCCCGGGTGAGGCCGAACTCGCCGAGCGGCGCCGGCCCGAGCCGGTCGGTGATCCGCCGCACCTCCTTGATCGCCATCGCCAGGTCGTCCGAGATGCCCTGCAGCGTCCGCGCGATCCCCTCGGCCGCCGCCCCGGCGGCCCCACCCGCGCCCGTTCCGCCCGCTGCCCCGCCCGCCCTGCTCGCCGTCTCGGCCGCCCTGCTCGCTGTCCCCGCCGCGGTCCCAGCCGTCCCCGCCGCGCTCCCTGCCGTCCCGGCCGTCCCCGCGCCCGCCGTCGTCTCGGCCGCCGAGGCCGCGTTGTCGACCCGCAGCCGAAGCCCGGCCAGCGCCGGGCCGAGTCCGTCGTGGATGTCCCGCCGCAGGCAGCGCCGCTCCTCCTCACGCGCGGCGACGATCTGCTCGCGGCTGGCCTGGAGGTCCTCCGCCAGCCGCAGCGAGGCGACGGCCGGCGAGGCCTGGTCGGCCAGCGAGCGCAGGATGTCGGCGTCGCTCGGCTCCAACTGCTCCTCGCCCGCCCGCAGCCCCACCGTCAACTCCCCGATCACCACGCCGTGGTGGACCAGCTCGAAGCCCCGCACCGGCCCGTCCAGCCGCCCCACCGCCGCGAGCGGCCGGCGCCCGGCCCGGGTGGAGACGGCCAGCGCCACGCCCGGCAGCCTGAGCTCCTCCGCGACGGCCGTGCACAGCGCCGCCGGCAGCCGCTGCGGCTCGACCACCTGCCGGACCTGCCCGGCCAGCGTCCGCAGCACCTGGTAGGGCTGGGCGCGGTCGCCGTAGTAGAGCCGGTCCACCACGCCCACCGCCCACCGGGCGGCCCGCGGCAGACCCGCGCCCAGCGCGAAGACCAGCGCGATCAGCAACAGCGCGGCGGCGCCCCGGCCGGGCACCAGCCACGCGGACAGCACCGCCGCGCACGCCACGAACAGCACGGTGAGCCCGGTGGCGAGCAGCAGCCCGGTCAGGACGGAGCGGGCCGCCCGGTCCAGCCGCCACCCGCCGTCCCGGACCACCAGGAAGGCGACGGCCACCGCCCACACCGCGCCGGCCGCCGTGAACAGCGCGTAGCTCAGCCAGTACTCGTACGCGTAGCGGCGCTCGTAGTACTCCTGCATGCCCGCCCACAGCAGGTAGGCGCCCAGCATCCCGGCCAGGTGCGCGCGCCGCCGGGGCGCGCTGCGCCGCAGCAGCCGCACCAGCAGCACGGTGGCGGCGATGCCGATCAGCAGGTAGTTGGTGACGTCGTAGAGGCCGCCGACGTGGTCGGCCACGGAGCCGAGGAAGTTCGCGGGCGCGGTGTCGGCGAGCGGGTTGGGGCGGCCGTAGACGGTCGGCCGGTCCAGGAAGGACATCGTGTCCGGGATCACCCAGAGGGTGACGGCGCCGATGTACCACCACCACCGGCGGGTGGTGAGCCGGGCGGCCGGCAGCCAGAGCGGCAGCACGTAGAACAGGGTCACGCTGACGGTGTCGCAGACCGCGCGCACCACCGCGGCGGTGCCCACCAGCCCGGGGTCGGTGACCTGCACCGAGACGGGTGCGGCGACGGCGCTCGGCAGCATGGACGTCAGCGCGTAGAGGAGCATCACCCAACCGAGCGGATTTCCCGGCCGGTGGGCGTGCAGCAGCATGCCCGCCGCCGCCGTCGGCAGGGCGTAGACCAGGATGGCGAGCTGGTCCCGCGGACCCTCCACCCCGGAGGCGCCGAGGTGGACGAGGACGTAGCAGATCCAGAGGGTGGCGACCGCCAGGCAGAGCACGGTGAGCGCGGCGGCGCCGGTGAGCCGCCGCTGGGCGGGCGTCCGCCGTGGCGGAGCCCCGGCCCGCGTGTGCGGCCGGGGGCGGGAGGGGGTCACCGTGGTCATGGCACCGCCTAGGGACGGGTGGGGAACGGGCCACCGACGGCCGGTCGCGGGGCCGGGCGCGCTTTGCTCCAGTGTCGGCCGCCCGCCGTCCCGGGCGCATGGGGTCGTGGTCTCGTCCGCCCCGGTCGGGGGACGCCCCCGTCCACGGCCCGTCCGCCGGGCGGGCACCCGCCGTCACCGTCGTCACGCAGAGTCGCGAAGATATCGCTGGTAGTGTCGGCCACGTGGAGGAAAACCAGCCAGCCGAAGAACCGCGGCAGCCGGAGGGCCGGGCGGACGAGGTACGGGCGCCCGCACCGGTCCGGGTCCTGATCGTCGACGACCACCCGCTGTTCCGCGAAGGCCTGAAGGCCGCCCTGGAGAGCGCCGAGGGCATCGTCGTCGTCGCCGAGGCCGAACGCGCCGGCGACGTACCGGAGGCGGTCGCCCGCCACCACCCCGACATGGTCGTGATGGACCTCTCGCTCCCGGACGGCTCCGGGCTGGAGGCCACCCGGCGGCTCTCCGCCGGCCAGCCGGCCCCGCCGGTGCTGATGCTCACCATGGCGGACGACGACGGCAGCCTGCTCGCCGCCCTCCAGGCCGGGGCCCGCGGCTACCTGGTGAAGGGCGCGGGCCGCGAGGAGGTGCTGCACGCGGTGCGCACCGTCGCGGCGGGCGGAGCGGTCTTCGGCGCGGACGTCGCCGAACGGATCACCACCCTGCTCGCCGGGGCCCGGGTGCGGGAGGCCGGCCAGCTCTTCCCGGCGCTCACCGCCCGCGAGGCCGAGGTCCTCGACCTGGTGGCGCGCGGACTGGACAACCGCCGGATCGCCCGGGAGCTGGTGGTCGCGGAGAAGACGGTCCGCAACCACGTCACCCACATCTTCGAGAAGCTGCACGTCGCGACCCGCGCCGAGGCCGTCGCCCGGGCCCGCGACATGGGACTCGGCGACGGCTGACCGCCCCGCGGGCACCCCGCCGCCACCCCCGGGCCGGCCGGGCCGGGGCCGGGACCGGACCGTCGTCCCGCGCCGCCGGGACGGCGGGACCCGCAGGATGCGGGGGAGGAGGCCCTCATCATGAG
>NZ_JBHYUU010000029.1:0-8001 GCF_042749955.1 Kitasatospora sp. NPDC059462
CCGCGGCGCCGGTGCCGGTGGCTCCGGGGGACTGGGTGCCGGTCTTGCCGGCGCCCGCCGCACCGGTGCCCCCGGTGCTGCTGGAGGCGTTGGTGGCACCGGTGCCGCCGTTGGCGCCCGCGCCGCCGGAGGCCGCGCCGCCGGACCCGGAGCCGTTGCCGGAGCCGCCGGAGGCCGCACCACCGGAACCGGAGCCGTTGCCGGAACCGCCGGAGGCCGCGCCACCGGAACCGGAGCCGCCGGAGGCCGCGCCGCCGGACCCGCCCGAGGCACCGCCGGAACCGCCCGGCTTGCAGTCCAGCGGGGCGCCCTTCTTGTCGCACTCGCTGGGCTGCGGGGCGTTCTTGAGGACGGTCAGCTCCTCACCGGTGAAGGTGGGGTTGGGGCAGTTGGCGAGCGAGTTGGGGTCGACCGGGCTGGCGTTGCCGGGGATGTGGGTGGACTGCAGGATCCCGCCGCGCACCAGGTTGCGGGGGATCGGCGAGTAGCCCAGCTCGTCGGCCTTGCCCTGGCCGGCGCAGAGCACGTAGGAGATGAAGCGGCTGAGCGCGCTGCCCTTGTCGTCGTTGAAGCGCGGCGGCGGGGGCAGTGCGACGCCCTTGCGCGGCACGATCAGGTAGCTGTAGCTGGAGACCGGGTAGGACCGCGGGTCGCTGTTGGTGTAGACGTCGTTGAGGTTCTGCTGGAGGAAGTTCGGGTCGCTCGGCGGGGTGCTGTCGTCCACGCCGCGGATCTTGGCGGCGGTGAGGGCGACGGCGACGTTGGACGCGGTGGGCAGCGTGAAGTACCCGGCCGGGTTCAGCACCTTGACGACCGGCCAGCTGCTGGCCTTGGCGAAGGCGTACTCGTCGTAGCCGATGGTGCCGAGGCCCGCGGAGCCCATGATGTAGTTCGCGACGACGTCGGAGCCGTTGAGCGCGGTCATCCGGCCGGACTTCGGGAAGAACTCCGTGTAGTCACCGCAGGGCACGTTGTTGACGCTGCGGCAGTAGGCCTCCCAGTCGGACTTGTAGGTGTGCTGCATCCAGCGGGTGAACTGGGCGGTGGCGCCCGAGCCGTCCGAGCGGATGACGGGGGTGATCACGGTCGACGGGAGCGCCTTGCCGTAGTCGTTGGTGATCCGCTGGTCGTTCCAGTTGGTGATCTTGCCGGTGAAGATGTCGACGATGGTCTTCGGCGACAGGCGCAGGTCGCGGACCTGCTTGCCGCCGACCGACAGGTTGTACATGAACGCGGTGCCGCCCGCGGTGATCGGGACGTAGGAGTACCCGTAGACCGGGTTCTCGATGTTGCCCGCGCCGCCGGTGTGGCCGTTCTCGCCGAGGCCGGTGTCGACCTCGGTGCGGAAGGGGACGTCGGAGGCGGTGAAGTCGTTCTGCCCGATGGCCCACTGGGCGCGGCCGGCCGCGGAGCCGGTCGCACTGAAGTTGATCTTGATGCCCATCGGGTTGACGTCGTTGCGCCACTGGTCGATGGCCGGACCGGCCCAGCTCGACCCGTCGGCGTTCAAGGAGGTGGCCGCGAACGCCGGGACGCTCTGCCCCAGCAACAGCGCGCCCGCGGTCAGGCACAGGGTGAGCAGCATGGCAGCGGTACGTGCCACGGGTCGGCGGACGGCCTCCCACGACATGGGGACTCCTCTGGTACGGAGGGTGGTTGTTACGGACATCAGCGCACTCCCGCCACGGCGGTCCCGGCGGTCCCGGCGGTGCGGTGCGCTCCCGCCACCGAGACCCCGCCGGCCGCGGCCGTCCGGTGCCGGGCGCCGCTCTCGGCGGCCCGGGCCGCACGGTCGATCCGCCGGCGCTGGCGGCGGGTCAGCTGGCCGGGACGGCGGCCGCCGATCACCCGGGCGGTGACGAAGAGGATCAGCACCACGGTCATCAGGGTCAGCGCGGCCGCGAAGGCCCGCGCGACCATGTCGGGGTACGGCGTCTTGACGTAGTTCCAGATGAAGAGCGGCAGCGACACCTGGCGGTCGCTGAACGGGTTGGCGTTGAGCTGGGTGGTGAAGCCCGAGGTGAGCAGCACCGGCGAGGTCTCGCCGACGCCGCGCGCCATGCCGAGCACCACCGCGGTCACCAGGCCGGGCCGGGCGGTCGGCAGCACGACGTTCCACACCGTGCGCCACTGGCTGCCGCCGAGCGCGAAGGACGCCTCCCGCAGGGTGCCCGGCACCAGCCGGATCACCACCTCGGCGGCGCGGGTGACGATCGGCATCATCATCACGGTCAGGGCCAGCGAGGCGGCGAACCCGCTCTTCTCGAAGCCCAGGGTGATGATCACCACGCCGAGGATGAACAGGCCGGCCACGATGGACGGCAGCGCGGTCATCGCCTCCACCAGGGTCCGCACCGGGCGGGCCATCCGGCCGCCGACCTCGGACATGAAGACCGCCGCGGCGATGCCCAGCGGAACGGCGAACAGCGTGGCCAGGCCGAGCTGTTCGAGCGAGCCGATGACGGCGTGGAGCGCGCCGCCCGAGGTGATCGGGGAGAGCGCGGAGGTGGTCTCCATCGACTCGGTGAAGAAGTTGAGGTGCTGCGCCGCCTCGTAGCCGCGCATCGCGATGTAGCCGATCTGGTCGGCGATCAGCGCCAGCACCAGCAGGCCGGCGCTCCAGGCGACCACCGACACCAGTCGCTCGCGCACCAGCAGCGCGCCCCACTGGAGCCCGCCGAGCAGGGTGTACCCGGTGAGGAAGAGCAGGTACCAGCAGATCAGGAAGCCGAGGGCGCCGCTGAACGGCATGACCCGCTCGTAGAGGATCCAGTCCAGCGCCAGCGAGCCGGTGAGCGCGCCGAGGACGGTCAGCACGTCCTCGCGGGTCACCCCGCCGATCCGGATCTTGCGCTCGGGCGGTGGTGCGGCCTTCTCCCGGGCCGGTGCGGGCACGGTCTCGGCCGGCAGGTCGAGGGTGGTCATCGGGTCGTCCCTTCACGACGGGGCGGCAGCGGGCGGGGGCGGGGGAAGAGGTCCACGGTCAGTCCGCCGTCGCCGCGCCGGAACGGGACCGGTTGATCACGAACCCGGCCGCCACGTTCACCAGCAGGGTGAGCCCGAACAGCACCAGGCCGGCCGCCATCAGCGCGGAGAGCGAGAGCGGGTCCGACTCGCCGTAGCGCAGGGCGATCAGTGCGGAGATCGAGTTGGCCCCGTTCTCCAGGACGTGGGTGATCTGGTCGAAGCTGGGCGAGATGATCAGCGCGACGGCGATCGTCTCGCCCATCGCGCGCCCGAAGCCGAGCATCACGGAGCCGATCACACCGCCGCGGCCGAAGGGCAGCACCACCGTGCGCACCATCCCCCAGCGGGTCGAGCCGAGCGCGTACGCGCCCTCCCGCTCGCCCTGCGGGGCCTGGGAGAACACCTCCCGGCTGAGCGAGGTGACGATCGGGATGATCATCAGCGAGACGACCACGCCGGCGATGAAGGTCGACGAGGTGTAGGAGGTGCCGATGTCACCGGTGCGCACCTTGAGGAACGGGATCGTGTCACCGAGGTGGTTGGACATCCACCGGGAGAAGCCGATGATCCGCGGCTGGAGGAAGAACAGGCCCCAGAGGCCGTAGACGATGCTGGGGATCGCGGCCATCAGGTCGATCAGCGAGACCAGCGTCGCCCGGAGCCGGACCGGCGCGTACTCGGCGATGAAGACGGCCGTGGTCAGCGCCACCGGCACGGCGATCACCAGGGCGATCACGGCGATCAGCAGGCCGTTCGGCAGCACCGAGGCGATGCCGAAGTCGTGCGCCTGGGTGAGCCACTTCTTCTCGCTGAAGAAGGAGAAGCCCACCACGCGCAGGGCGTCGGCGCCGCGCAGGATGAGGAAGAAGGCGATCAGGCCCATGATCGCGAAGACTGAGAGCCCGGCCGCGCGCAGGAGACCGCGGAACACCCGGTCGCCGGGCGTGGACGGGGCGGTGATGGTGCGGGGTACGTCGGGGTCCGGCTGGCCTGGAGTCTCGGCGAACGGTGTCGCGGGCTCGGCGGCGGCTGTCATGGTCTGCTCTCCGGCGCGCTCGGTACGGGACAGGTGCAGGGGGGACTGGCGGGAAGCGGAAGGCACTCGGCGGGGCCGGAACGGCGGCCCCGCCGAGTGGGGACGCGCGCCGTCAGGCGCGCGGTCCCGGACGCAGGCGCGCCCAGAGACCGGACGCCCCGGCGGCGATCCGCGCACCGGCCGGCGTACCGGCCAGGACGAGCGCCAGCGGGCCGCCCACCAGGAGGACCGCGCCGGTGATCAGCGCGATCGGCAGGAGCAGCCGCGCACCGCCGGAGCGGTCGGCGGCCGGGGACCCGGCGGCGACCGGGGCGGCCGCGATCGGCCCGGAGGAGGCGGCCGGGGTCGCGGTCGCCTTGGCCGGGGCGGCGGGCGGCGCCGTCGTACCGGCCGCAGGAGCCGCGGCGGTACCGCCGGCCGCGACCGCACCGGTGCCGGTGGTGCCGGCGGAGCCGGATCCCGACGAGCCGGACGAGCCCGAACCGGAGGACCGCGTGCCGCCGGTCGACCCGCTGGTGCCGGTGGAACCGCTGCCGGTGGTGCCGGTGGTGCCGGTGGAGCCGGTGCCGGAGTCGTCGGCCGGGGTCACCGAGCCGTCGGTGTCGGTGGACCCGCTGCCGCCGGACGACCCGCCCGACCCGCCGGTGGTGCCGCCACCGCTGTCACCACCGCTGTCGCCACCGGTGCCGCCGGTCCCGCCGCCGTTGCCACCGGTCCCGCCGGTGGTGCCGCCGTCGGTCCCGCCGGTGGTGCCACCGTCGGTGCCGCCGTTACCGCCCTCGGGCTTCGGCTGCTCGGGCCCGGTCTGGTTGCCGGGGTAGGTGCCGTCCTGCGCCGCGACGTGCGTCACGGCGGACTGCGCCTGGGTGCGCTGGGCGTCCGTCAGTGCGAGGAACCCGGCGGTCAGGTGCCCGGGCTCGTTGCCGTAGCGCTGTCCCTCGGCGGGGTCGGTGACCCGCCGCAGGAAGTCCGACGCCGCCTTCGCCTTCTGCGCGGAGAGACCGCCGGTCGGCATCATCGCGTACTGCACGACGGCCAGCGGGTACGCCTGGGCGGCCTTCGAGAAGTCCGTGCCCTCCACGCCGTACGGCAGCCGCTGGGTGCCGGAGGCGGCCTCGGTCGGCATGGTGTCGAGGGCCGTCCGGAGGGTGTCCAGGGTCGGCGTCACGAACTGCCCGGCCGGGTTGCGCAGCGCGGCCTCGGACATGCCGTAGGCCTTGGCCTGGCCGCTGTCCATGATCGCGAACAGTCCGCGGCGGCCCGGGTCGACCGGCGGGCAGCTGGGGTGCTTGCCGTCGACGTCGGCGTCCGGGAGCTGGCAGGTGGGCTTGTTCATCAGGAGGTTGCGCGCCACCTGGGCCAGCCCGTTGTTGAGCGGGTTGATCTCGTAGGACTTCCACTGGTTGGGACCGGAGTAGTCCTGGATCCGGATCGCGTTCACCGGGTAGCCCGGGTAGGTCGGCTGCGGCCGGTAGAAGGTGTTGAGGTGCATGCCCCACTGGTCCGGCTCGCCGCGCAGGAAGGCCGCGGCCTCCGGGTCGGCGGCGATCCAGGAGGTCAGCTGGTAGATCAGGTCGGTGGTGCCACCGAGCACGATCGGGGCCGAGTCGGCCAGCCAGGACTGGTCGGTGCACTTGGGGAAGCGCTGGCCGCCCGCCGGGTCGAGCTGGTTGATGCCGAGGAAGTCCGGGTCCTCGAAGATGCAGACCGGGTTGCCGGCGACGGAGTCGATGGTGACGCCCTTGGCCATCGCGTAGGACTGGGTCAGCATCTTCGCCAGGAGCCGCGGGGTGAGGTTCAGGTTCTTGATCTGCCCGGAGTTGACGACGTCGTCGACCCGGAAGGCCACCGAGATCGCCGAGGTCGCCAGCGGGGCGTAGACGTACGGCCGGGTGGCCGGTTCGCTCTCCGGCAGCGCGGTCAGCGCGACGTCCGGCCCCTTCTTGTCCCGGAAGTTGGCCCGGGCCTGCGGCTCACCGGTGTTCGAGACGTAGTCGACGCCGAGCGGCGCGGATCCCTGGCACAGGCCCGCACGCCACTGCTGCATCGCCCGGTTGGCCATCGCCAGGCCGCCCACCGTCAGGTCGATGGCGGTGGCCTCGCAGTCGCCCGCGGTGGGGGCGAACTCCAGCGGGATGACGGTCCGGTTCTCCCAGGCGCAGGCCTCGCCCGGGTTCCAGGTGTCGTTCTCCGCGCCGTTCATCGCGAAGACCGACTCCGACGCCATCGCGAAGAAGCCGCTGATGGCCGGGTTGTCGAGCGAGTGGTCCTTGCAGTTGATCTTGAGGTTCTCGTCGGTCCAGCCGAGCGAGTCACCGCCGTAGTTGGCCTCCACCACCAGCGAACAGGGGTGGTTGGCGTCGCAGTTGAGGCTCTGGCTCTCCTGCGAGGTCCAGACCTCGATGTCCGCCTCGCCGCGGCCGTCCGGGCCGGTGACCCGGACCGCGCCGTTGAAGGGGAACTCCGGCGTGATGGTGCCCGGCGGGGGCGCCGGCTGGAGGAAGCCCTTGGACGGGTCCTGGTTGAACTTGGTGCTGCCGTAACAGTCCTGCACGGTGGGGTTCTTGCCGCGACACTGGTAGATCCGGACGGGATAGAGCTCCTGGCCGGTGGAACTGTTCAGCTTGACGAACTTCACCGGATTGCCGAACGGGTCGACGGTCGGGGTGAAGCCCTCCCAGGAGACGTGGACCACCTCGTTGGTGAGGTTGGTGGTCGAGGAGACCGTCACCTTGCCCTTGGCGCCGTACGTCCCGGACGCCGGGTCCCAGACGGCCGGTCCCTCGACGGTCGTCGCCGTGGCGGCCGCCGCCTGCGAGGTCGTTCCGGCCCCCATCGGGAGGATCGCCGAGACCCCTACGACGACCCAGGCCGTCCCCAGCGCCAGCAGTCCCTTTTTCCACCTCCCCAGGGCTCTCGAACCCGGTGGACGGACTCTCATGACGTGCACCTCCAGGGACGCGCTGCGCGCGTAGACGGGGAACCGGCCGGACCCCGGCGCGAGTGGCCAGATGCCGCCGATGGTCCGTCACCATTCGGCCAGCCGTACATGGACGCCGTGGATCGCCAGGGTGTACGAGGCCACAACACGCCTGCGAACCACCCTTGTTGATCGCACGTCACCGGCTGTTTCCCGGAGCGCGGAACAGCGGGGCCCGGACACCCGGACCCCGCCGCCGTCATCTGGTGCGTGTCAGCTGCCGGCCTTGAAGGTGAAGGAGAGCGAGCCCACCGACTGGCCCGCGGTGAAGAAGGTGGTGTTCAGCTTGGTGTCGAGGTACTTCGCACCCTCCTCGTCCACCTGGAGGTCGGAGGCCTGCAGCGAGGAGGCGGCGGCGTTGCCGGAGATCGTGGTGTCACCGGCCGGGTCGAGCAGCGCGACCGGGGTGGTGCCGCCCTGCGGGACACCGGTGATCTGCCAGGTGGTGACGCGGAAGGCGAGGTCCTTGAAGACGGCGGACTTGCCGGTGCGCAGGTTGATGAAGAGCAGGCCGCCGCCCAGCTGGACGTCGCCGTAGTACGCCGGGAGGTTGGCGGAACCGCCGGTGACCGGGAACGACGCGGACAGGCCGGTCGCGCTGTCGTAGGAGCCGGTCGCCGTCGGGAGGGCGAAGACCATGACGCCCGCCGAGAGGGAGTTGACGAGGAAGGTGTTGCTCTCGTTCACCACGGCGCTGCCGGTGGCCGGGGTGGCGGCGTCGGCGGTGGCCGAGGCGGCCGCACCGGTGGTGGCGAGCACAACAGCGGTGGCAACGGCGGCGAGACGGGCGCTGGTGCGGGACATACTGCTCTCCTAGGTGTGCAAGATGGAACGATCCGGCCATCGGGCCGTGAGTTCGTACTGTGCGGTGGTGCCTTCACGCGGTGGTGCGGTGGTGCCGCCGGGCCGCGGGCCCTGGGGAGCGGCCCGGCGTGGCCGGCGGGCCCGGGGGGGGGCGCCCGGGCCCCCGGGGGGCGGGGGTGCGCGCAGCATGTGGGGGGGGGGGGGCGGCCGCCCG
>NZ_JBHYUU010000029.1:8011-53367 GCF_042749955.1 Kitasatospora sp. NPDC059462
TGGGGCGGTGTTGTCGTTGCGGGGGGGGGCCCCGCCCCGGGGGGGGGGGGGGGGGGCGGGGGGGGGGGGCCGGGGGGGCGGGGCGGGGGGGGGCGGGGCCCCGGGGGCGCGCCCCCCGGCCCCCCGGGAGTACGGGGGTGCGATCAGCTGGTGGCGTGGGTGGTGCTGCCACAGGCGCCGACCGGCAGGGTGCGGAAGCCGTAGCTGGTGATGTCCGCGGCGGCGACGGAGTTCTTGCAGATCCAGCCGTTGGTGCCGAAGATCGCGCGCAGCGCGGTGCCCTGGGTGTCGGTGGCGTTCCAGTTGGCCTCACGGACGACGTTGTAGATCACGCGGCCGAAGGAGGTGTTGGAGAAGGCCAGGGTCAGGACGTGGGTGGTGGGGTCGATCGGGACGACGTTGTCGATCGAGCGGACGGTCAGGGCCCCGGCCTGGTCGCTACCGGCACCGTGGCCGTTGTAGACCTGGCCGATGTAGTGGGCGACGGAGTAGGGGACGATCGCGTCGGCGTCGTTCAGGATCGGGTCGGTGCCCTGGTTCTCCTGGACGGTGGGGTTGGCCGTGACGCAGGCGCCACCGTTGGACAGGCCCAGCGCCTGGAGGAAGAAGGAGCGGGTGCCGGAACCGTTCTGCGGGAGGTAGGCCTTGATGGTGCCGCCCACGCCCGTGTAGCCCGGGATCTGGTTCCAGTTGGTGTAGGTGCAGTTGTAGATGTTGACCAGGTCGGCCTTGCTCAGGTTCGCCGGGGCGTGGCTGCCCGTGGTGGTGGTGGCGTAGCTGACGGCGTCCTTGGCGAAGGCCACGAACAGGTCGGTCAGCGGGTCGCCGGCGGCGCCGCCCGGGACGCTGTTCTTCGGGCCGCGCGAGGAGCGGGCGAAGTCGACCGTGGCCTTGTTGGTGGCGTCCAGCGCCGAGATGCCGGCGGACGAGCCGTTCGGGCGCGCCAGCGAGGTGGCACCGGTCTTGGTGGTGATCGGCGAGGAGCCGGTCGCGTCCCAGCTGTACAGACGCGGCAGGGTGCTGCTGGCGCCCAGGAACGCGTTGTAGTCGGTCGAGAACTGGTTCAGGACGGCCTGGGTGGTGTCCGAGCCGACACCCACGATGTCCTGCGCGAGCGGCAGGGTGGGCAGGGTCGACGGGTCGGCGACGGCGGTGCCGCTGGCGACGGTGGCGACCGAGGTGGCGATGGCGGCGGCGGCGAGCAGCTTGGCAGCGGTCTTGCGCATGTTCCTGTTCCTCCGGTGGGAGAGACGTACATCGCTTGCCCGGGTACTGGTCGTCAGTCCCGGGGCCGTGAGCCGCGTCCGCGGCGGCCCGTTCCGGCAGTGCCGATCCTGTCGGTCGGCGCGGTTCCGTCGGAAGGGCGGACGACCGCCGCGGGCAATTGTCGATTTCTCGGTTCGGAGAGGTTTAGCAACAGGTCAGCGCGGCCGTGAAGGGGGGGAAAGCCGCAGGTCAGGGGCCGGTGACGTTCTTCTCCAGGTGGCGACTCGGGGGGTTGCCGGATACCTGTGCTTCACCGGAAGAGGGGGAAACGGGGGCGCGGCGGGGGCCAACGCGAGAAGCCGCCCGAGGGCGGCTGGAGGCGGCGGTTCACGACCCGTCAGAACGGCCAGGCGTCGTCCCGTCCGGAGCGGCGCAGGTCCTGTCCCAGGCGCTGGAGTCCGGCGAGGAACCCGGTCACGCCGGCCTGGCACTGGTCGCGCCGCAGGTACCCGCGGGCGCTTCGGGCCACCGGTCCGGCGGCTTCGGCGCCCGGGCGGGTGGTGCGCACCGGCAGGTACGCCGTCCACACCCACAACCGCGCCTCGGACTGGCCGACGGTACATCGCAGCGCGGTCCGCTCGATGATCAGCTCGCGGACCGCATCGGCGAGTTCAGCCTCACCGCGGTAGGTCCGCACGCCGACGCCGAGCTGCCGCCCGTTGGCCGCGCGCAGCGCCCAGGAGAGCGAGCGGTCCCCCACCGGGACGGTCAGCAGACGCGGACCGCGCCGGTCAGCGGACATCGGACGTTCTCAACGACGGCCCGCGTTCCGTGAGTTCGGGAAGCTCCAGGGCCGGCTGCTTGGCCAGCAGCACGACGAAGCGCCGGAAGGCGTTCTGACAGGTGGCGTACCGCTCGTAGGCACGGCTGGACCGCACCTCCGGCAGGGTCCGCGACCCGGGGATCACCCAGATCCAGCCGATGCCGTCCCGGACGTGCGTGATCCGGGCGGTGAGCCCGTCCGCGCCGGCCCGTAAGCCGTCGAAGACGCGCTCCGCCTCCCCGGCCGTCTCGTACGCGGCCGGGGTGACCGCGACGACGCGTCCGTTCGGTGCTTTCAACTGCCATCGGTACCGCCCGTCCGGTGCCCGTTCGGCCCGGAACCCCCCTCGACCTGCCCCTGCTGCGGTGTGACCGCGGCTCGACGCGTCCACTGCTCCCCCACAGTCCGGTTTCTCTCCGAGACGGGAGTAAAGCTATGTGTGCACACGAGAGCGCCGGAAGGCCGTGAAAAGCACAACTTGCTCCGTTGGCCGGGAAGTTCTCTCTCGTTAAACTTTCACCGGGTGCACACCAACCGCGCGCCAACCGAACCCGGCACGGATCCCCGTCGTTTACAAACTGTTCGAACGGACCCCGGCGGGGCCCCATCGGCCGTACGGGTGTTCAGAGCCGGGCCGTCCACCGCACCCGGGTGCCCCGGCCGTACGGGCCGGGCTCGTGCCAGGCGTCGCCGCCGAGCGCCTCGGCCCGCCGCGCCAGGTTCCGCAGGCCGCTGCGCCGCCCGCCCTCGGGGATGCCGACGCCGTCGTCGGTGACGGTCAGCAGGACCCCGGGGCGCCCGCCGCGGTCCAGCGACTCCGGATCACCGCCGACCGGGCGTCCGCCGTCGTCCAGGTGCACGGTGGCGTCGACCTCGACGCCGACCCGGGAGGCCCGGGCGTGCCGGGCCGTGTTGGAGAGCATCTCCCGCAGCGCGGCGAGCAGTTGACGGCCGGTCTTCTCGCCGACCAGGCTCTCCACCGGGCCGACGAACGAGACCGAGGGCTTGAAGCCGAGCGCCGCCGCGGTCTGGCTGCACTCGCGCAGCGCCCGGGTCCGCAGGGTGTCCGGCTCCTCGCCGTGGTCGTCGTGCTGGAGCGCGTAGATGGTGGTGCGGACCTCCTGGATGGTGGCGTCCAGTTCGTCCACCGCCTCGCCGATGCGGACCTTCACCTCCGGGACGATGGCCCGCCGGGCGGCGCCCTCCAGCATCATCCCGGTGGCGAACAGCCGCTGGATGACCAGGTCGTGGAGATCCCGGGCGATCCGGTCGCGGTCCTGGAAGACGGCGAGCCGCTGCTGGTCGCGCTGGCCCTCGGCGAGCCGCAGCGCCAGCGCGGCCTGCGAGGCGAAGGTCTCGGCGAGCTGCTTCTCGGCCTCGGAGAACGGCACGGCCCCGCGCGAGCGCCAGACGCAGAGCCCGCCGAGCACCCGCCCGGCGGCGACCATCGGCACGGCCAGCGAGGGCCCGAAGCTGCGGGCGAGCCGGATCACCACGGTCGGGTCGGTGGACATGTCGTCGAGGTGGACGCTCTCCCCCTTGAGCAGCCGGGAGGCGAAGCTGTCCGGCGGCAGCAGCTCGCCGCGGACGAACTCGGCGGCCTCCCCGGAGGCGTGGGCGACCCGCAGCTGACCGTCCCCGGTCGGCAGCAGGATCATCCCGAGCGCGGCGTCCGCCAGCTCCCGGACCTGCTCGGCCGCGACGGTGAGGGCGACCTCGGCCTCGTCGGTGGAGAGCAGCGCGGTGGTCACCGCGGCCGCGCCGGCGATCCACCGCTCCCGGCGCCGGCCCTCCTCGTAGAGGCGCGAGTTCTCGATCGCGACCCCGGCCGCGGCGGCCAGCGCGTGCACCACCTGCTCGTCCTCGGGGGTGAAGGCGCCGCCCCCGCGCTTCTCGGTGAGGTAGAGGTTGCCGAACACCTCGTCGCGGATCCGGATCGGCTCGCCGAGGAAGGTCCGCATCCCGGGGTGGTGCGGCGGGAAGCCGTACGAGCGCGGGTCGGCGGTGAGGTCGGTGAGCCGCAGCGGCTCGGGCCGGTCGATCAGCGCGCCGAGGATGCCCCGGCCGACCGGCAGCTCGCCGATCTCCCGGACGGTCTCCTCGTCGACCCCGACGTGGATGAAGTCCTGCAGCCCGTGGCCCCCGGGGGCGACCACCCCGAGCGCGGCGTACCGGGCGTCCACCAGTTCGGCGGCGCCGGCCGCGATCCGGTGCAGGGTGGCGTGCAGGTCGAGCCCGGCGCCGACCGACACCACGGCCTCCAGCAGCCGCTGCATCCGGTCGGTGACGGCGGCGGCCGACTGCAGCCGCTCCGACACCTCGGTGACCAGCGTGTCCAGCCCGAGCGAGGAGATCTCGGGCACGCGGTGCGGCGCCTGGTCGGGCTCCGGCTCCGGCGGGGTGAAGTCGGGCAGGTCTGGCGTGGGGTCCATGAGGACGAGCGTAGTTTGTACGCTTTTCAGTGGAAGTAGCGACGCGACGGCGCGGCCGCTCCGCCCGGTCAGCCGACCGCGAGCGGCAGCCCGTCGGTCTCCCGCTCGCGCTCCCGCATCCCCCGCAGGCGCCCGCCCGGGAGGGCGAGGAGCTCCGACCAGCGGCCGCGCTCGACGACCCGGCCGGCGTCCAGGACGAGCACCTCGTCGACCGTGGTGTCGTCGAGACCGGCCAGCCGGTGGGTGATCAGGACGGTGGTGCGGCCGGCGGTGGCGGTGAGCAGGTCGGCGGTGAGGGCGTCGGCGGTCGGCAGGTCGAGGTGTTCGGCGGGCTCGTCCAGGACGAGCACCGGGAAGTCGGCGAGCAGCGCCCGGGCCAGCGCCAGCCGCTGGCGCTGGCCGCCGGAGAGGCGGGCGCCGTGCTCGCCGACCATGGTGTCCAGGCCGTCCGGCAGGGTCTCGGTGAAGTCCAGCAGCCGGGCGGCGGCGAGGGCGGCGCGCAGCTCGTCCTCGTCCGCGTCCGGGCGGGCGAGGCGGAGGTTCTCGCGCAGCGAGCTGTCGAAGACGTGGGCGTCCTGGGCGCAGAGCCCGATCACCCGGCGGACGTCCTCCCCGGCGAGCTCCCGGCTGTCCACGGCCTGCGGGCGGCCGGCCGCGAACACCACACTCCCGGCGTCCTGGTCGAGGAAGCGCAGCAGCGTCCGGGCGAGGGTGGTCTTGCCGGAGCCGGAGGGGCCGACCACGGCGATCCGCCGGCCGGCGGCGAGGTCGAGGTCGATGCCGGACAGCGCGTCGCCCGTCCGGCCGGGGTGGCGGGCGGTCAGCCCGCGGACGGCGATCGGCAGCGGCCGCTCGGGCAGGGCCTTCGGCGCGGCGGGTTCGGCGACGGCGGCGGGCGCGTCCAGCACCTCGTCGAGCCGGGCCGAGGCGGCCAGGCTGCGCCGGCGGGCCTGGACGGCGAGCGGCATGCCGGTGACGGCCTCGAAGGCGGCCAGCGGGGTGAGCACGACCACGGCCAGGCAGACCGGGGCGAGCGCCCCGGACTCGACCCCGCGCAGGCCGACGGCCGCGGCGGCGGCCACGGTGAGGCCGGTGAGCAGGGTGATCAGCCCGGTGCCGAGCGCGGCGGTGGTGGCCGAGCGGGCGGCCAGCCCGGTGAGGGCGTCGTCGGCGGCGCGGACGGCGGCGAGCCGGCCGGGCAGCGCGCCGGCCACGGTGAGTTCGGCCGTCCCGCTGAAGGCGTCCAGCACGGTGGTGGCGAGCCTGCCGCGCGCCGGGGCCTGGCGGCGTTCGGCGGCGGCCGACCAGCAGGCGGTCAGTGCGGGCACCACCAGGCCGGCCAGCAGCAGGCCGAGTCCGAGCACCACCCCGGCGGCGGGCAGGAAGGCGCCCGTCGCGACGGCGGCGGCCAGCGAGACCACCGCGGCCACGGCGGCCGGCAGCCGCCAGCGCAGGTGGTGGTCCTGGACGGCGTCGACGTCGGCGACCAGCCGGGAGAGCAGGTCGCCGCGCCGGAACGCGGGCAGCGCGGCCGGGGCGAGCGCGGTGAGCCGGCGGTAGACGGCGGCGCGCAGGGTGCCGAGGGTGCGCAGCACGGCGTCGTGCGAGACCAGCCGCTCGGCGTAGCGGAAGACGCTGCGGCCGATGCCGAAGGCACGCACCGCGGTGACGGCCATCATCAGGTGGAGGACCGGCGGCATCTCGGAGGCGCGGGAGATGAGGTAGCCGGAGGTGGCCATCAGCGCGACGGCGCAGCCGAGGGCGAGGGAGCCGAGGAGCACGGAGAGGGCGAGGCGGGGCCCGGCCGTGTCCCGGGCGGGTGCCGGCCCCTCCTGCGCCGGGGGCGGGGTGGGCCGGCCGCGGTGCGCGAGCACGGGGACGGCCGCCGGGGCGGCCGGGGGAGCGGCCGGACCGGCCAGCCGGACCCGCCGGTCGGCGGCGGCCAGCAGCGCGGGCCGGTGCGCGACCAGCAGCACGGTGCGCGCCGGGTCGGCGGCCAGCGCCCGGACGGTGTCCACCACGGCCGCCTCGGAGGCGCCGTCCAGGTTGGCGGTGGGCTCGTCCAGCAGGACGAGCGGGCGGTCGTCGGCGAGCAGCACCCGGGCGAGCGCGAGCCGCTGGCGCTGGCCGGCCGAGAGTCCGGCGCCGTCCTCACCGAGGGGGGCGTCCAGCCGGGTGACGAAGTCCAGGGCGTGGGCGGAGCGCAGGGCCGTCCACAGCTCGTCGTCGGTGGCGTCGGGCCGGTGCAGCCGCAGGTTGTCGGCGACGGTGCCGGCGAACAGGTGCGGGTGCTGGGGCACCCAGGCGATCTGCCGCCGCCAGCTCTCCGGCTCCAGGTCGGCCAGGTCGTAGGTCCGCCCGTCGGCGGCGGTGATCCGGACGCGGCCGGCGTCCGGGACGGTGAGGCCGAGCAGGACGCCGAGCAGGGTGGACTTCCCGGCGCCGGACGGGCCGGTGAGCGCGACGCTCTCGCCCGGGCCCAGCACCAGTGCGGCGTCGTCGAGGGCGGGCACGGTGCGGCCGGGGAAGCGCACGGTGAGGCCGTCGGCCGTGAGGCGGGCCCCGGCGAGGGCGGGCGCGGGCACCGTGCCGGCGGCGGGCAGCGGGGTCTCCAGCACCTCGAAGATCCGGTCGGCGGCGGTCAGGCCCTCGACGCTGGAGTGGTAGAGCGCGCCGACCTGGCGGATCGGGAAGTAGACCTCGGGGGCGAGGATCAGGACCAGCAGCCCGGTCTCCAGGTCGAGGCTGCCGTTCACCAGCCGGAAACCGATCGAGACGGCGACCAGTGCGACCGAGAGGGTGGAGAGCAGTTCCAGGGCGAAGGAGGAGACGAAGGCGATCCGCAGGGTGCGCAGGGTGGCCCTGCGGTAGTCGGCGGTGATCCGGGCGATGGTCCCGGCCTGGGCGCGGGCCCGGTTGAAGACCTTGAGCGTGGGCAGCCCGGCGACCACGTCCAGGAAGTGGTGGGAGAGCCGGGAGAGGGTGCTCCACTGGCGGTCCATCCGGGCCTGGGTGGCCATCCCGATCAGCACCATGAACAGCGGGATCAGCGGCAGGGTGCCGGCGATGATCGCGGCCGAGGTGGCGTCGGCGCCGACGATCCGCAGCAGCACGGTGGCCGGGACGACCACGGCGAGCGCCAGCTGCGGCAGGTAACGGGCGAAGTAGTCGTCGAGCGCGTCGACGCCCCGGGTGGCGAGGGCGGTGAGTTCGCCGGTGCGCCGGCCCGCCAGGTGGGCCGGGCCGAGCGCGGTGGCGTGGTCGAGCAGCCGGCGCCGCAGGGTGGACTTCACCCGGGCGACGGACCGGTGCGCGGTCAGTTCGGTGAGCCAGCCGACCAGCCCGCGTCCGACCGCGGTGAGCACCAGCAGCGCCAGCGGCGCGGTGAGCTCGTCGAGCCCGGTCCGCTGCTGGAAGCCGCGGACCACGAGCTCGGCGATCAGGCCCGCCTGGGCGACCACCAGGGCCGCGTTGGCGGTGCCCAGGAGGACGGTCCCGGCGAGGAAGACCCGGGTGGTGCGGGCGTACCCGAGGAGTCGGGGGTCGACCGGCTTCACGGCGTCAGGCCTTGTCGAGGGCGGCGGCCGGGTCGTGCCCGGGGATGTGCTGGACACCGATCCGCTTGCGGAACACCCAGTACGTCCAGCCCTGGTAGAGCAGCACGAGCGGGGTGAAGATCACCGCCACGACGGTCATCAGCTTGAGCGTGTAGGCCGAGGAGGCCGCGTTGGTCACCGTCAGGCTCCAGTCCGGGTTCAGCGTGGACGGCATGACGTCGGGGAAGAGCGAGAGGAAGAGCATCGCGACGGCGGCCACGACGGTCGCGCCCGAGAGGACGAACGCCCAGCCCTCGCGGGCCACCTGGTTGGCGGCGAGCGCGCCGACCAGGGCCAGCACGGCGATCACCAGGGCGGCGAGGCTCCAGCCGTTGCCGTGGTCGGCCTGGGTCCAGATCAGGAAGACCGCGGCGAGCGCCGCCGTCGCCAGTCCGGTCCGCAGGGCACTGGCCCGGGCCCGGTCGCGGATGTCGCCGACCGTCTTGAGCGCGGCGAACACCGAGCCGTGGAAGACGAACAGGAACAGCGTCACCAGGCCGCCGAGCAGCGCGTACGGGTTGAGCAGGTCCCAGACGCTGCCGGTGTAGTTCTTCTCGGCGTCGATGTCCACGCCGCGCACGATGTTGGCGAAGGCGACGCCCCAGAGGAAGGACGGGAGCAGCGAGGTCCAGAAGATCGCCTGCTCCCAGTTGCGCTGCCAGCGCGGCTCGGGCCGCTTGGCCCGGTACTCGAAGGCGACGCCGCGCACGATCAGGCAGACCAGGATGACCAGCAGCGGGATGTAGAAGCCGCTGAACAGGGTGGCGTACCAGTCCGGGAAGGCCGCGAAGGTGGCGCCGCCCGCGGTCAGCAGCCAGACCTCGTTGCCGTCCCAGACCGGGCCGATGGTGTTGATCAGCACCCGCCGCTCGGTGGTGTTCCGGGCCAGCGTCCTGGTCAGGATGCCGATCCCGAAGTCGAAGCCCTCCAGGAAGAAGTAGCCGATCCAGAGAACGGCGATCAGGACGAACCAGACGTCGTGAAGTTCCATGGTGTGTCGGTCCTATCGATCCTCGGGGGCCTCAGTAGGCGAAGGCGAGCGGCTTGTCGGCGTCGTCGTCGGAGGCCGGGCCGCGCAGGGACGGGTCCTTGGCGGGCGGCTGCTCGTCGGTGGCCGGACCGGCCTTGGCGTACTTCACCAGCAGCTTGACCTCGATGACGGCGAGGATCGCGTACAGCGCGGTGAAGGTGCACAGCGCGCCGATCTGGGTGCCGACGCTCACGTTGGGCGAGACGGCGCTGGCGGTGGTCATCAGTCCGAAGACGGCCCAGGGCTGGCGGCCCATCTCGGTGAAGATCCAGCCGAAGCTGTTGGCGATCAGCGGGAAGCCCATGGTGAGGATGCCGATCCGCCAGCTCCACTTGGTGAGCAGGGGGCCGAGCTCCCGCTTCGGGGTGATCATCAGCCTCGGCACCTCGTCGTCGCCGGTACGGAACTCCGGGGCCAGGAAGCGCTTCTTGCGGGTGGTCCAGAGTCCGATCAGGCCGGCCACGAAGGAGGTCATCCCGAAGCCGATCATCAGGCGGAAGCCCCAGTAGGTGACGAAGATGCTGGGGATGTAGTCCTTGGGGTCGCCGCCGTACTTGGCGGCCTCGGCGGCGGCGGTGTCGTTGATGCCGGGGACGGCGGAGCTGAAGTCGCTGTTGGCGAGGAAGGACAGCGCCGCGGGGATCTCCAGCTCGACCGAGTTGTGGCCCTTGCTGACGTCGCCGACCGCGAAGATCGAGAACGGCGCGGGGGCCTTGGTGTCCCAGAGCGCCTCGGCGGCGGCCATCTTCATCGGCTGCTGGCGGAACATGACCTTGGCGAGCTGGTCGCCGCTGAGCGCGGTGCCGAGGCCGGCGATCACGGCGAGCACCAGGCCGAGGCGCAGCGAGGTGCGCATCGCGGCGACCCGCTTGGGGTTGGCGCTCTCCGGCTTGCGCTTGGCCTTCCAGAGGTGGAAGGAGGCGATGCCGACCACGAAGGCCGCGCCGGTGAGGAAGGCCGCGGTCAGGGTGTGCAGGACGACGGTGACGGTGGTGTCCTGGAACAGCACCCGCGCGATGTCGTTGAGCTGGGCCTTCCCGGTGGCCGGGTCGATCGCGTAGCCGACCGGGTGCTGCATCCAGGAGTTGGCCGCGAGGATGAAGTAGGCGGAGAGCACGGTGCCGAGCGCGACCATCCAGATGCAGGCGCAGTGCAGCTTGCGCGGCAGCTTGTCCCAGCCGAAGATCCACAGGCCGATGAAGGTCGACTCGAAGAAGAAGGCGATCAGTGCCTCCATCGCGAGCGGGGCGCCGAAGACGTCACCGACGAAGCGGGAGTAGTCGGACCAGTTCATGCCGAACTGGAACTCCTGGACGATGCCGGTGACCACGCCCATCGCGATGTTGATCAGGAAGAGCTTCCCCCAGAACTTGGTGGCGTGGAAGTACTTCTCCTTGTTCGTCCGCACCCACGCGGTCTCCAGCCCGGCGACGATCGCGGCGAGGCTGATGGTGAGCGGGACGAAGAGGAAGTGGTAGACGGTGGTGATGCCGAATTGCCATCGCGCGATGGTCTCGTGAGCGATTGCCAGTTCCACGTCGCCCTCTCTCCAACCGACCCTCTGAGGTCACATATCAGACAAACTTCATGTATAGCCGGGGACCGTCGTCCAAGCGCGCAAGCTTGTCCGCTTGTGAACGTGAACACGTTCACAAGCACAGTATCCATCACCCTTACGCGGGAGGTGCGGGCGGGGTGGGCCCGGGCGGGCGACTGACCAGCGGCGATGCCGTGCGCACAGTCTGTAAGGGCACCCGCCCGGCCACAACGAGCGGCCGGGCGGGTGGGGTGGGAGATCTGGACGATCCGTAGCATTGACAGCCGCCGGATCCTCCACGGCGGCCCGGTCGGGACCGCGGGGCGTCCGCCGGGGCGGCTACTCCCCCGCCACCGGGTGGCTGCCGTAGGGGCGGGTGATGAGCTCCATGCCGTGGCCGGCCGGATCGAGGAAGTAGACCCCCCGGCCGCCGTGGTGGTGGTTGATCTCGCCGGGCCGCTGCATCCCGGGATCGGCGAAGTGGTCGACGCCCTCCGCGAGGAGCCGGGCGAAGGCCGCGTCGAACACCTCGTCCGGGACGAGGAAGGCGTAGTGCTGGAGGACGATCGCCTCGCCCGGGACCGAGGCGAAGTCGAGGGTGACGCCGTTGTCGGTGGTCACCGGGACGAACGGGCCCCAGGCCGTTCCGACCTCAAGGCCGAGGATCCTCGCCAGGAACTCGGCGGACTCCCGGTTGTCCCGGGCGTGGACGATGGTGTGGTTGAACTGCACGGACATGTGTGGAATGCCTCCGTAAGGCACTCACGGGCTACCTCCATGCCTCACCCGGACGGTGACCGACACGCGATGCCGTGCCCACGATCCTAGGCCGCCGGATCCGGATCGCACCAGGCGTTCTCCGCGCCTCCGTGCCAGACTTCCACCCCATGCGGACGATCGTCGAAGCGATGGCCGGGCGACTGGCCGCGGTGCCGGGTGTGGTCGGCGTCATGCTGGGCGGCAGCCGGGCCCGGGGTGAGCACCGGCCGGACTCCGACTGGGACCTCGGCGTCTACTACCGCGCCGGACTCGACCAGGACGCCCTGCGCGCGGTGGCGGGACCGGGCGTGGAGGTGACCGGCCCGGGCGGCTGGGGGCCGTGGGTCGACGGCGGTGCCTGGCTCACCGTCGAGGGCGTCGGCCGGGTGGACTGGATCCTGCGCGACCTCGACCGGGTCGACCGGGTCCGGGCCGACTGCCTGGCCGGCCGCTACGAGGTGGGCATCCAGGCGGGCCATCCGCTCGGCTTCTGGTCGCCCTGCTACGTCGGGGAGTTGGCGCTCGGCGAGGTCCTCGCCGATCCGTCCGGCGCGCTGACGGAGCGCCGGGCCGCCTACGGCGCGTACCCGGAGCCACTGCGGGCCGCCCTGATCGCCGGCACCTGGGAGGCCGGGTTCCTGCTCGACGGCGCCGCCAAGGGCGCGGCCCGCGGCGACACCCTGTACGTCGCGCTCTGCCTCTCGCGCGCCGTCGGCGTCCTGGTGCAGGCGCTGTACGCGGCCGACCGCCGCTGGTGCCTCAACGAGAAGGGCGCGCTCGCCGTCGCCGAGGCACTGCCCGGCGCCCCGGACGGCTTCGGTCCGCGCGCCCGGGCGCTGCTCGCCGCCCCCGGCGACGGCCCGGCGGCGCTCGCCGCCACCGTGGACGCCGCCCGAGCCCTGGTCGACGACACCGTGGCAGCGCTGCAAAGGGGTTGACGAACCGTCAGGCGCGACCGAGGAGCTGGGTGCCGGAGGCCGAGGGCGCGCGGGCGGTGAAGTAGTCGACGAAACCGCGCAGGAGCTCCGCCGCGGTGATCACGCCGTCCCCGTCCGTGTCCAACTGCCGGAACCCGTGCGAGAGTTCGGCCGGGTGCACGCGGCGGCCGCCGAACAGCACCCGGTACTCGGCGAAGTCCAGCAGACCGTCGCCGTCGGTGTCGGCCGCCGCGAACACCGCCCGCAGCGCGGGCAGCAGGCCGCCCTCCAGGTAGGCCGGGTCGCGGTCGCAGCCGGCCAGGGTGGCGGCGACGTACTCGGCCCGGCTGATCCGGCCGTCGCCGTCGGCGTCCATGCCCGCCCGCAGGTGCTCCCACCACGCCTCGAACGCGGCGTGCACCCGGGCCTCGCCGTCCTCGGACAGCTCCAGCTGCCAGCAGACGTTGTGCGCCATCGCCTCCAGGTCGCGGGCGGTGAGCCAGCCGTCCCCGGTCTGATCGAGGACCTCCCGGAAGAACCGGTCCAGCCGGGGCGGCCGGGTGTCCTGGCGCGGCATCCGCCGGGGCCGGGAGGGCGGGCGGACACCGGGGGCCCGGTAGCGCAGACGGTCCGGCAGCCGGGTCAGCACCACCCGGGCGCCGCGGTGCAGCAGCCGGGACAGCAGCGCCCCGCGCCGGGTGGGGACCAGGCCGAACCGGTCGCGGTAGAGCGCCGGGAGGTCGGCGACGGTCAGCTCGGTGACCACCCGGGCCACCACCGACCGCAGCAGCCGCCAGCCGGCCGGCCCGAGGAAGCGCAGCCGGCGCGGGCAGGGCGCCTCGTGCAGCATGTCGTACAGCAGGTGCCGCGCCGTCCCGGTGAACTCCAGCCGCTCGGCGGTCGTCCGCCGCAGGAAGCCGGGCAGTTCGGCGGCGCTCGCGGGCAACTCCCCGGCGGGCAGCCCGAACACCGCCGCGATGTCGGCGAACTCCCGGTAGAGCGCTTCGAGTTCGTCCGGCGTGTACGGCTCGCCGCTCAGCTCCCGCATGGCGGCGACCGCTTCGAAGAGGGTGAGCAGCACCCAGGCCCGGGTGGCCGGGTCGTGGGCGTCGTACGACCGGCCGTCCCCGGTGGTGCCGCGGATCCGCCGGTGTGCCCGGTCGAGCCGCTGGATCTCGCGCCAGAGCTGCTCCTGGTCGGACTGGAAGAGCCGCCGCCCGCTGCCGAGGGTGTGCTCGATCCGGCGCCAGGGGTGCCCGCGGTAGGTGGAGTGGGCGTCCATCCCGGCCGCGACCACCGGATGGGACGCCTGGAGCACCAGCAGCCGCCAGGCGACGAGGACGATCCGCCACTCCGAGAGATCCCGGCGGAAGGACACCTCGGGACGTGGTGCTGACGCTGCTGACGCTGCCATCCGGGAATCTCCTGGGAGTTGCGGGACCTTCGCGTACGGGCGGGGCCCTTCCCGGCCGTCCGGCGGGGAAACCAGGCGCAGGATTGGTCGGACAGTCCTACGTGGCAGGCACTGTCAGCTCCGCCAGCTCCGCGAGGTCCGCCGCGTCCAGACGCAGCGCGGCGGCCGCGACGTTCTCCTCCAGATGGGCCGGCGAGGAGGTGCCCGGGATGGCGAGGATCGCCGGCGAGAGGGCCAGCAGCCAGGCCACCATCACCTGGGCCCGGGTGGCGCCGTGCCGCTCGGCCACCCGGCGCAGAGCCGGGTGGTCGGGGACCCCGGTGCCGCCCAGCGGGTAGAACGGCACGAAGGCGATGCCCCGTTCGGTGCAGTCGGCCAGCAGCCGCTCGTCGGCCTCGTCGTGCTCCAGCACGCTGAACCGGTTCTGCACCGCGGCCACCGGTGCGATCGCCTCCGCCTCGGCCAGCTGGGCGGCGTTCACGTTGCTGACGCCCAGCTGCCGGATCAGCCCCTCCGTGCGCAGCTCGGCCAGCGCGGCGAAGGGCTCGGCGATCGAGGACTGGCTGGGCAGCCGGCGCAGGTAGACCAGGTCGAGCCGGTCCACGCCGAGCTCGCGCAGATTGCGGTGGACCGCCGCGCGCAGCGCGTCCCGGTCGGCCGGGTCCAGCCAGCGGCCCTCCGGGTCGCGGCCGGGGCCGACCTTGGTGGCGATCACCAGGTCGTCCCGGTAGGGGTGCAGCGCCTGCCGGATCAGGTCGTTGGCGGAGACGTCGCGGAAGAAGTAGAACCAGGCGGTGTCGATGTGGTCGATGCCCAGCTCCGCCGCCCGGCGCAGCACCCGCAGGCTCTGCGCGGGGTCGCAGGCGGGGCCCTCCCAGTCGTGGGAGGGCAGCTTCATCGCGCCGAAGCCCATCCGGGAGACCGGCAGTTCGCCGCCGAGGAGGAAGGTGCCGGCCGCTGGTGCCTGAGGAGTCGTCATGGCCTCCACCCTCACCCGGGCTCGCCGGACCGCCGGCCGATCTGGCAGCTTGCTGCCATGAGCACCGATCAGATCATCACCCTGCACGGCGAGGACGAGCTCGTCCAGCGGGCCGGCCACCTCTTCCTGGCCTCGCGCGAGGAGTTCCTGGTCGCCGCCGCCGACCTGGTGACCTGGTCGGCGGGCGTCAACGCGGCCTTCCGCGAGGGGAAGCGGCCGCGCGTCGTCCCCGGCCTGACCATGCGCAAGCTGTACAGCCGGCGCGCCCTGGCCGACCCGGAGTCGCTCCGGCGGCTGCGGCGGATCGCCGCGAGCGGCATCGAGGTCCGGATCTCCGACGGGCCGATCGCCCGGGAGGCCATCGTCATCGACCGCCGCACCGCGATCCTGGCCGGAGCCCCGGTGCGCGGCGTCCGCGCCTACACGGTGGTGCACACCCCGGAGGTCGTCGAGGGCGTGCGCTCGCTGTTCCGGGCCACCTGGGAGAGCGCCACCGTCCTCGCCGACTGCGCCGCGCCGCCGCCCCCGCTGACCGGCCGGGCCCGGGACATCCTGCGCACCCTGGCCGCCGGCCACACCGACGAGACCGGCGCCCGCCTGCTCGGTGTCTCCCTGCGCACCTACCGCCGCCGGGTCGCCGAGCTCATGGACGCCCTCGGCGCCGGCTCCCGCTTCCAGGCCGGTCTGCTCGCCCGGGGCCTCCTGGACGGGGACGCCGGCCCGGACGGCCCCCGGTGATCCTCCGGGCCTCAGCGCTGGTGCGGGAGTTCCAGGCGGAAGGTGGCGCCGTTGCCGGGGGCGGTGTGCAGGGTGAGGGCGCCGCCGTGGGCGTGGGTGAGGGCGGTGGCGATGGCGAGGCCGAGGCCCGCGCCGCCGCGCCGGTCGTTGCGGCTGCGGGAGCCGTCCACGCGGTAGAAGCGGTGGAAGACCAGGGCGGCCTGGTCGGCGGTGAGGCCGGGGCCCGCGTCCGCGACCTCCAGGAGGCAGAGGCCGTCGTCGGTGCCCACGCCGATCCGCACCGGGGTGCCGGGCGGGGTGTGCTTGACGGCGTTGCCGACCAGGTTGGTGACCACCTGGCGCAGCCGGGCCTCGTCGCCGAGGACCGGCGCGGGCCCGGGCGGGCCGCTGCCGGCCGGGCCGGTGAGCGCGACCGGGCGGCTCGGGTCGAGCGCGGTGAGGTCGTGCAGGGCGTCGGCGGCGAGTGTGCGCAGGTCCATCGGGGCGAGGTCGAGCGGGCGCTCCTCGTCCAGCCGGGCGAGCACCAGCAGGTCCTCGACCAGGGCGCCCATCCGCACCGCCTCGTTCTCGATCCGGCCCATGGTGCGCCGTACGTCGGCCTCGGTCGGCAGGGCGCCCATCCGGTACAGCTCGGCGAAGCCGCGGATGCCGGCCAGCGGGGTGCGCAGCTCGTGCGAGGCGTCCGCGACGAACCGCCGCATCCGGGCCTCGGACTCCTGGCGGGCGGCGAACGCCGACTCGATCTGCGCCAGCATGCCGTTCAGCGCGACGGAGAGCCGGCCGACCTCGGTGTGCGCCGGGAGCACGGGCATCCGGTGGGAGAGGTCGCCGTCGGCGATCCGCTGGGCGCCCTCCTCGATCCGGCGCAGCGGCCGCAGCCCGGTCCGCACCGCGAAGAAGCCGAGCGCGGCGATCAGCAGCAGGACGGCGCCGCCGATGCCGAGGAAGGCGGTGCGCAGCCGGGCGACGGTGCCGTCGATGTCCTCCCGGGAGACCGCGACCATCACGTACGCGGAGTTCGGCGCGGGTGCGGCGAAGGGGCTGACCGGCGTGCTCTGCCGCTGGACCGGCAGCACCAGCGCCCGCCAGCGGTTGCGGCCGCCGCGCTGGTCGGGCAGGTCGAAGGGGGTGTCGGGGTCGAGCCTGGCGGGGTCGAAGCCGGCCGGCTGCGGCGCCGGGTCGTTCTCGGAGACCGGTTGGCGCACCACGAACTGCACCTTGCCGTCGGCGGACAGGTACTGCACCAGGTACTGGCTGGGCAGGGTGGCCAGGTACTGGGTGGAGGTGCGCTTGCCGCCGGCCACCGGCACCTGCTGCTGCTTGGCGTCCGGCCAGCTGAGCCGGGACGGCGCCCGGCGGGCGAGCGGCTCGGCGTAGCGTTCCAGCTGCTCGTCGAGCCGCTGCAGCAGCTGGTGGCGGACGCTGCCGAGCACGACGGTGTCGCTGACCACCAGCCCGGTGGTGACCAGCACGAGCACCAGCACCAGCAGCCGGGCGCGCAGGGACAGCCGGCCGAGCCGGCGGGGCGGGGCGACGATCACTGCGTGGTGCTCAGCCCTGCGGCGGGCGGCGCAGGGCGTAGCCGATGCCGCGCACGGTGTGGATGAGCTTGGGCCCGTGCGCCGGTCCGGAGTCGAGCTTGCGGCGCAGGTAGGAGATGTAGGACTCGACGATGGAGAGGTCACCGCCGAAGTCGTAGGCCCAGACGTGGTCGAGGATCTGCGCCTTGGAGACCACCCGGCCGACGTTGGCCATCAGGTAGTGCAGCAGCTTGAACTCGGTCGGGGAGAGCGCGACGACGCTGCCGCCGCGGGTGACCTCGTGGGCTGTCGGGTCGAGGAGCAGGTCGGCGACGATCAGCCGGCCGTCCTCGGCCGGTCCGCCGGAGCGGCGCAGGATGGCGCGGATCCGGGCGATCAGCTCCTCCAGGCTGAACGGCTTGGTCACGTAGTCGTCGGCGCCCGCGGCGAGGCCCTGGACCTTGTCGCCCACACCGTCCTTCGCGGTGAGGAAGAGCACCGGCAGGTGGTCGCCGGGGTGGCCGTGGGCGGGGCCGGCGATCAGGCCGCGGCTGGTCTGCTCGCGCAGCCGCTCGACGAGGGTGAAGCCGTCCAGGTCGGGCAGCATCACGTCGAGGACGACCAGGTCGGGGCGGTCGGCGGCGATCAGCCGCAGCGCCTCCGCGCCGGTCCCGGCGGAGGCGACCCGGAAGCCCGAGAAGCGGAGCGAGGCGGACAGCAGTTCGCGGATGTTCGGTTCGTCGTCGACGACGAGGAGGTAGGCCTCCCCAGGGCCGCCGCTGTTCACCGCCGAAGTTCCTGGTGTCGACACAGTGCCTTGCACGGGGGTTCCGCCTCCCGGTCGGACGATGGCGTTCAGCTTGAGGCTAGCCCGGGGAGGCTATGGGCCATCGATGAATGTTGGATTAACACCTTATCGGGCGGATTTGTACGGACGGACCGGCAGGGCGGGCCTCGATGGTGTGCGGACGGCTCGGGCGGCGGTCCGGCGCGAGCCGCGACGGGGGTGCGCGGCCCGGCCCCCCGGAGGAACCGGGGCCGGGCCGCGCGGGCGTCCGGGGCGGCCGGGTCAGCCGCCGGACGCGGACCGGGAACCGCCGCCGGGTCCGGCGGCGCCCCCGATCAGCTGGGTCGCGGCGTAGCCGCCGTCGCCGGACGGGGTGCCCACCACCGTGACGCTCTGGCCGGGCTGCAGGTCACCGACCGTGCCCTCCTTGTTGAGCTGCACCTTCGTGGTGTCGGCGGTGGTCACCTTGACGGTGTTGCCGTTGCTGTCGGTGAGGTAGACGGTGGTGCCGTCCACGGCCTTGACCGTGCCCCGGGTGAAGCCGCCCTGGCCGCCCTGCACCTCCTTGCCTGCGCCCGCGCCGCCCTGCCCGCCCTGCCCGCCCTGCCCGCCCTTGCCGGGGACGCCGCCGGGGAAGCCGCCCGCCCCGCCCCGCGGCTGCTGGGCCCCGGCGGCGCCCGTCCGGCCGCCGGCCCGGTCGGAGCCCTGGTCCTTCTGGTACCAGACGCCGCCGGCGAAGGCCGCCGTGGCGATCACCACACCGGACAGCACCAGCGGGACCCACGGCAGCCGCCGGCGCGGCGGCGCGGCCGGCTCTCCGCCGACGTCCCGGGCGTCCGGGGCGGGGGCGAGCAGGACGACCTGCTCGGCGGGGGTGTGCGGCTCGGTCTCGTCGCTCATGTTCAGCGCTCCTTGGTCACTCGTGGCGGAGGGCGTCGATCGGGCGCAGCGCGGCGGCCCGGTTGGCGGGATAGCTTCCGAAGAACAGACCGATGGCGACGGCGATGCCGAACGCCCCGAGCACCGACTCGGGTATCACCACCGGCTCGATGCCGACGATCGTGAAGCGGGCGCCGGCGATCCCGGCCAGCACGCCCAGTCCGGCGCCGATCACCGACAGCAGGGTGGCCTCGGCGAGGAACTGCCCGAGGATCACCCCGCGCGGGGCGCCCAGCGCCTTGCGGATGCCGATCTCCCTGGTCCGCTCGGTGACGGTGACCAGCATGATGTTGGTGATGCCGATCCCGCCGACCAGCAGCGAGATCGCGGCCACCGCGCCGAGCAGCACCGTGAAGGTCCTGCTGGTCGACTCGCGGGCGCCGAGCAGCGAGGTCTGGCTGCTGATCCGGAAGTCCGCCCTGCTCGGGTCGGCGATCGCATGGGTGCCGAGCAGGACGCGGGTGATCTCGGACTGGGCCGGCGCCGTGCGGTCCGCCGAGCCCGCCTGGACCAGGATCTGGTTGACCGGGCCGAAGCCGGTGAACGCGTTCTGCACCGTCGGCAGCGGGGCGATCAGCACGTCGTCGGGGTCGGTGAAGCCGGTGCCGCCCTTGGCCCGCAGCACGCCGACCACGGTGAACGGGGTCCCGCCGACGGTGATCGTCCTGCCGACCGGGTCGGCGGTGGCGAACAGCTGCTTGGCGGTGGTCGCCCCGAGCACCGCCACCTTGCGGGAGTTCAGCACGTCGTCCGCGGTGAAGTACTCGCCGTGCCCGACCTTCTGGTTGGCGGTCTCGAAGTACGCCGGGTAGGTGCCGACGATCGAGCCGGGGCTGTACGCGATGTCCCCGTACAGCGCGGTGCCGCTCGTCGTCACCACCGGCGCCACCGACCGGACGGCGTTCGCGTCCGCCTCGGTGGCGAGCGCCCGGGCGTCGGCCACGGTGAGCTTCTTGGCGGTGCCGGCCGAGCGCGCGCCACCGGTCGCCGAACCGGAGGTCACGGTCAGCGCGTTGGTGCCGAGCGAGGTGATCGACTCCTTGACCGCGACCGAGGAGCCGTTGCCGACGGCCAGCAGCAGGATCACCGAGGCCACCCCGATCAGCACCCCCAGCATGGTGAGCGCGGAGCGCACCTTGTTGGCGGCCAGGCCGCCGGCGGCGAAGCGGAGCGTCTGCCAGAGGATCACGCCGGCACCCCCGCCCCGGGCAGCGCGGGCGGCGGACCGTCCACCGGGGCCTGCCGGACGTCGGCGACGACCGCGCCGTCGACCAGCCGCAGCACCCGTTTGGCGTGCCGGGCGACCTCGTCCTCGTGGGTGATCAGCACGATCGTGCGGCCGGTGGCGTTGAGGCCGTCGACGAGCGCCAGCACCTCCTCGGTGGAGCGGCTGTCCAGGTTGCCGGTGGGCTCGTCGGCGAGCAGCATCGCGGGCACGGTGACCAGCGCCCGGGCCACCGCGACCCGCTGCTGCTGGCCGCCGGAGAGCTCGTTGGGCCGGTGCCCGGAGCGGTCGGCCAGGCCGACCAGGGAGAGCGCGGCGAGCGCCCGGCGGCGGCGCTCGGCGGAGCGCACGCCCGCGTAGGCGAGCGGCAGCTCGACCTGGGCCAGCGCGGTGGTGCGGGGGACGAGGTTGAAGGACTGGAAGACGAAGCCGATCCTGCGGTTGCGGACCAGCGCCAGCTGCCGTTCGTCCAGGTGACCGACGTCGGTGCCGTCCAGCAGGTAGCGCCCGGAGGTCGGCACGTCGAGGCAGCCGAGGATGTTCATCAGGGTGGACTTGCCGGAGCCGGAGCTGCCCATCACGGCGACGTAGTCGCCCTGCTCGATGTCCAGGTCGACGCCCAGCGGGGCGCCGGTGGCCGGGTCGTCGGGGCCGCGCAGGGCGTGCACGGTGGCGTCGCCGCGGCCGTAGGACTTGGTGAGGCGGCGGATCCGGATCACCGGAGCCGGCGCCCCGGCGTGGTCGTGGGACATCAGCGGCCACCGCCCCGGCCGGCGCCCGCGCCGCCCGTGCCACCGCCGCCGGGGACCTCGATCACCGGCACGCCGCCCTTCACGCCCGGGAAGGAGCCGCCGGGGAAGCCGTTGGAGCCGCTGGTGGAGACCAGTTCGACCCGGTCGCCCTCGGCCAGCCCGGAGACCACCTGCACGGTGGTGTCGCCCTCGACGCCCACCTCGACGCCGACCCGCTCGGTGCCGCCGTCCGGCCGCACCACGGTGGCCGTGCGGCTCGCGCCGGTGCCGGACAGGGCCGCGGTGGGCAGCGAGAGGGCGTTGTCCGCCTCACCGGTGACCACCGAGACGGTCGCGCTCAGACCGGTGCGCAACGCGCTGACGTCCCCGGAGAGCTGCAGCGTCGCCGTGTACTGGACGGCGGCCGACCCGCCGCCGGAGCCGCTCACCGGCAGCGGGCTGACCGACAGCACGGAGGCGTTGAACCTGCGGTCGGACTGCGCGTTCAGCGTGACGGTGGCGGCCTCGCCCTTCTTCAGCTTGAGCGAGTCCAGCTCGGAGAAGTTCGCGGTGACCTGCATCCCGGTCGGGTTGGTCAGCACGATGAAGCCGCTGGGGGCGGTGGAGGAGCCGACCGACGCCTTGGAGCCGGACGAGGAGCCGCCGGAGGAGCTCCCGGATCCGCCGGTCGGGCCGACCGTGTCGCCGGGCTTGCCGCCCACCGAGGCGACCGTGCCGTCCACCGAGGCGGTGAGCGTCGTCCCGGCCAGCGCCGCCTGGGCGTTGGCGAGGTTGGTCTGCGCGGTGGAGAGCTGCTGCTCGGCCTGGGCCACCGCCGCGTCGTCGACCTTGGTGGTGGTGATCGTGGTGGTCCGCGGCTCGGGCACGGTGGTCTGCGCCGCCGGGACGGTGGCCTTCGCGGACGGGCTGATCTGCGCGGACGGGTCGGCCTTCGCGGAGGGGTCGGCCTGCCCGGACGGGTCGTCCTGCGGGGCGGGGTCGGCCTGTGCGGAGGGATCGGCCTGCGGGGCGGGCGCGCTGCTCCCGCCCGCCCCGCGGCCGCTCGCCCCGGACGATCCGGACGATCCGGACGAGGCGCCGGACCTGGCCGGCAGCTGCTGGACGGTCGTCGTGGTGACGCCGGCGCGGGCCTTGGTCAGGTTGGCCGTGGCGGTGTTCAGCGCCGACTGCGCGGCGTCCACCTGCTGCTGGGCCGTGGTGGTGTCGACGGTGGCGAGCACCTGCCCCTTGGCCACCATGTCCCCGACGGCGACGTTGACGGCCGTGAGCCGCCCGCCGGTGGTGAAGTCCTGGGCCGCGTCGGTGGGCGAGGCCAGGGTGCCGGTTCCGGACACTGTGGCCAGGACCGTGCCCTTGGTGACGGTCGCCGTCCGGACCGGGGCCTTGGCGGCCGCCGTGCCGGGGTCGTCGTCCAGCACGGTGTACGCCAGGGCGGCGGCACCCAACAGGGCCACGCCGAGCGCGGAGTTGACGAGGACGGCACCTCGCCGTCGCGGGAACACCTTCATGGCGCCCAGCATCCCGGGGCGCTCTTGCACCGCCCTGGACACCGTCTGGGAGGCGGCTGACCGCCCGAACCGGGTCATAGGCCGCGGTCCGGGCGCCGCCGGGCACCGGCCCGGCGGGCCGTGGGCGAAGTGTTGACCGACCTCCCAGCCGCCTCCCACGGGATCCCCAGCCGCTCCTGAGCCGCCGGACGGCCGGCCCGTGCCCCGCCGGGCCCGGACGCCCCCGCGAACGCCGCGGAAGGGGTCACAGCTCCTTGCGGAACGCCTCCGCCACCGCGAGGAAGATCGAGTTGCCCTCGACCTCGCCGATCGAGATCCGCACGCCCTCCGGGAACGGCCGGACGATCACGCCGGCCTCGGCGCACGCCGCCGCGAACTCCTGCGAGCGCTCGCCGAGTTCCAGCCAGACGAAGTTGGCCTGCGAGTCCGGGATCTCCCAGCCCTGGGCGCGCAGCCCGGCGACGACCCGGTTCCGCTCCTCGACCAGCGCGTCCACCCGGACCATCAGGGCGTCCTCGGCGCGCAGCGAGGCGACGGCGGCGTCCTGGGCCAGCTGGGTGACGCCGAACGGCACCGCGGTCTTGCGCAGGGCGGCCGCCACCGGCTCGTGGGCGATCGCGAAGCCGACCCGCATCCCGGCCAGGCCGTACGCCTTGGAGAAGGTGCGCAGCACGCAGACGTTCGGGCGGTCGCGGTAGAGGTCGATGCCGTTGGGCACCTCGGGGTCGCGGATGAACTCGATGTACGCCTCGTCGACGACGATCAGCACGTCGGCCGGGACGGCGTCCAGGAAGCGCTCCAGCTCGGCGCGGTGGATCACGTTGCCGGTGGGGTTGTTGGGGTTGCAGACGAAGATCAGCCTGGTCCGCTCGGTGACCGCGGCGAGCATCGCGTCCAGGTCGTGGTCACCGCCGGCGGTGAGCGGGACCGGGACCGGGGTGGCGCCGGCGACCTGGGTGATGATCGGGTAGGCCTCGAAGGAGCGCCAGGCGAACATCACCTCGTCGCCGGGGCCGGCGGTGGCCAGGATCAGCGACTGGGCGACGCCGACCGAGCCGGTGCCGGTGGCGATGTGCTCGGCGGGCACGTCGAAGTGCTCGGCGAGCACGGCGGTCAGTTCGGTGACGGCCATGTCCGGGTAGCGGTTGAGCTTGCCGGCCGCCGCCACCGCCGCCTCCAGCACGCCGGGGAGCGGCTCGTAGGGGTTCTCGTTGGACGACAGCTTGTACGCGTCGGCGCCGGCGGGCTTGCCCGGCTTGTAGGTGGGAATGCCGTCCAGGGTCGGCCTGAGGCGAGGGCCCTGTGCTGCGGTCACGGTCGGTCTCCTTCTGTCTTTCCGCTGCGTTCGCCCGCCACGGCCGGGATCGCCGCCGTGCCCGGGATCGGAACGCATCCGGTCCACCCCGGTCGGGTGCCCCGAACGATACCGATCGCACTCACCCGTAGGAGTGAGATGCCCGGTCGGGCTACAGGTGCAGATCAGCCATTCTGCCGGGTTCCTTTGGCACATGTCAGAGGTGAACCGGCAGGTTTCGTCCGGGGATCGAAGGGGCGCGCGCGGGCTCACTCATGGAGAAACGTATCTCCACAGGCTCCCAATGCGCCGGTCACAGACCCTTGTCAGGAGCCATACGATCGGTCCGCCATGACAGCAGCAGCCAACCAGAGCGGTCGGCGTCCCACCACCTCACGGCGTCTGGAGCGGGCCGGCATCCGGGATGTGGCAGCAGCCGCCGGAGTGTCGATCACCACCGTCTCCGACGCGCTGAACGGGAAGGGCCGCCTGCCCGACGAGACCAGAAGCCGGGTGCGCGAAGTCGCCGAGCGCCTCGGTTACCGCCCCTCGGCGGCCGCACGGACCCTGCGCACCGGACGGTCCGGCCTGATCGGGCTGACCGTCACCACCTACGGCGAAGAGCCGTTCACCTTCACCGAGTTCGCCTACTTCGCCGAGATGGCCCGGGCCGCGACCAGCGCCGCCCTGGGCCGCGGCTACGCGCTGGTGGTGCTGCCCGCCTCCTCCCGGCACGACGTCTGGGGCAACATCGCCCTGGACGGCACCGTGGTGATCGACCCGCCCGACCAGGACCCGCTGGTGAGCGAGCTGTACCGGTCCGGCGTCCCGGTGGTCAGCGACGGCAAGCCGGGCAACTGCCCGGTCACCGCCTGGGTCGACAACGACCACGAGGCCGCCGTGCTCGGCATCCTCGACCACCTCTCCGAGGCCGGTGCCCGCCGGATCGGCCTGCTCACCGGCACCAGCACCGACACCTACACCCGGCTCTCCACCGAGGCCTACCTCGGCTGGTGCGCCAAGGTCGGCCAGGAGCCGGTCTACGAGACCTACCCCGCGCACGACCCGGCCGCCGGCGCCGTCGCCGCCGACCGGCTGCTCGCCCGCCCCGACCGGCCGGACGCCGTCTACGGCCTCTTCGACCCCAACGGCACCGACCTGCTCGCCGCGGCCCGCCGCTACGGCCTGCGGGTGCCCGACGACCTGCTGCTGGTCTGCTGCAGCGAGAGCGACGTCTACGCGACCACCGAGCCGCCCATCACCACCCTGTCGCTCAAGCCGCGGCGGATCGGCACCACCGTGGTGAACCTGCTGATCGACGCCATCGAGGGGGTGGACTCCGGCACCGGCGTCGACATCGCCCGGCTCTTCCCGCCACGCTTCCGCACCGCCGGCACCGGCCCGCCGCCCGGCACCCTGATGCCCACCGAACTCATCGTGCGCGCCTCCTCCCAACGGCGGAGCCCGCGCACCACGGTCAGCCCGCCCCGCCCGCCGGGCGAGGTGTGACCCCGGGCCGCACCCCTCCGGGTGCGCGGCCCACCCCCTGCCGAGTCGGGACAAAACGGACCTGACGGACCGACCGGCTGACGCTCCGGAGGATTGGATACCCACCAGGTGACGACGCCGGGAGAGTGGTCTTCCTATGATGGGCGAATGACACCCGAGGACCGCTTCCCCGGGCCTGAACACCCGGACTCAGGCCCCCGCCACCAGCCGGACCTCGACGTGCTGCCGTACGGCACCTATTACGAACCGGAACCCGCCGCCGGCTACTCCGGGGGCGGCTACGAGGCCGAGACCTACAGCGGCTACGGCGGCGCCCGCTACCTCGAACAGCACTGGCCGGCCGCCGGCCCCGAGCACGGCCACACCGTGCACGCCCCCAACGGCCACGACGGCCACGGCGGTTACGAGCCCACCCTGACCGACCACCCGTCCCCCGCGCACGGCGGCCACCAGGGCCCCGGCAGCGGCGCGCAGAGCGACGACCCGCCGACCATCGAGCTCGGCCCCCCGCTCGCCGAACCCGGCCTGCCCTACCACCCGTACCCGGCCCCCGGCCCCGGCGAGCCGCCCGGCCCGCTCTACGTGGTCGGCGACGTGCACGGCTACCTCGACGAGCTCCGCGCCGAGCTGCGCCACCAGGGCATCATCGACGCCGACGGCCACTGGTCGGCCGGCCGCGCCCGGATCTGGTTCCTCGGCGACTTCACCGACCGCGGCCCGGACGGCATCGGCGTCATCGACCTGGTCATGCAGCTCGCCGCCGAGGCGGCCGCGGCCGGCGGCTACTGCCGTGCCCTGATGGGCAATCACGAGCTGCTCTTCCTGGGCGCCGCCAAGTACGGCGACGAGCCGGTCCAGTCCACCGCCGGCACCGCCTCCTTCCTCGCCGCCTGGCGGCTCAACGGCGGCCAGCAGAGCGACCTGGAGCGGCTGGAGGGGCACCACATCAGCTGGCTCTCCCGGCTCCCGGCGATCGCCCTGGAGGACGGCCACCTGCTGCTGCACTCCGACACCACCGCGTACCTGGAGTACGGCGAGTCCATCGCCGAGGTCAACGACGCCGTCCACGACCTGCTCGCGGACGAGGGCGTCGACGAGTGGTGGGACTGCTTCCGCCGGTTCACCAAGCGGTTCGCCTTCCGCGGCGACGCCGGCCCGATGGCCGTGCGCGAACTGCTGGACACCTACGGCGGGGCGCGCGTCGTGCACGGACACAGCCCGATCCCGTACCTCACCGGCGCGGTGCACGCCGACGACGGCATGCCGCCGCACGTCCCGGGCCCGTACGTCTACGCGGACGACCTGGCCGTGGCCATGGACGGCGGCGTGACGATGGAGGGCCGTCTGCTGGTCTCCCGCCTGCCGATCTGAGCCCGCGGGCCCGCGCCGCCCGGGGCCGGGACGCGCCCCGCCCCGCAGGGCGGGCCCTGCGGGGCGGTGCGGATCGTGCGGCCGGGCCGCGGCGGATCAGCCGCGGCCGGCGCGCCGGGCGCGGCGGGTCAGCGCGACGGCGGCGGCGCCGACGGCGAGCAGGGCGGCGGCGATGCCCGCCGTGGCGAGGGAGCCGGAGGAGCCGGTGTCGGCCAGCTCGGACTGCCGGCCGCCGGTCGCGGTCGGGGAGGGCTTGGCGGCGGCCTTGACCACCGACGGGGTCGCGCTCGGCGTGGCGCTCGGCGCGGTGGACGCGCTCGGGGCGGCGCTCGGCGCCGCCGCGGAGCCGGTGGCCGTCGGGGCCGGCGCGGTGGTCGCGGTCGTGGTCGTGGTGGGCCGGACGCTCGGCGTCGGCGCGTCCGGGTTCACGCAGTCGGGCGCGCCGTCGACCGGGGTCGTGGCGACCGGCTGGGTGGTCCAGAAGGTCACCGGGCCGGCGCCCGGGTAGTAGCCGAAGCCGAGCTCCGGGTCCGAGGAGCCGAGCTTGAAGTTCCTGCCGAGGGTGATCCGGGCGTTGAGCACCTTGTTGTCGACCGGGCCCGCGGCCCACTTCGCGACGTCGACGGTGCCGCCGACCATGCCGACCGCTCCCAGGCCCACCCGGTGCCAGCTGCCGTCCTTCGGGTCCTGGACGTCCACCTGCGCGTCGCAGGCCGGCGGGCCCTCCATCGAGCCGACGCCCTGGCCCGCCCACAGGAAGAACGAGGCCGTGGTGATGTGCCAGTCGAACGCGTTGGCGGTCTTGATCGAGACCTTGAACGGGTGCGGCCTGCCGTCCGCCGGAATCGACTTCGGCAGCCCCTCGATGGTCGTGGTGAGGCCGTTCACCTTGGCCACCCGGCCGGTCCGCGACACCCACTCCTCGGCCTGGCCGCCCGTCCCCAGCCGGGGGCCGATGAAGGCCTCCACGCCGAAGTCCGTCGCCGGACCCCGCCGCTCGGTCTGCACCAGCTTGAACCGCAGCTTGAAGATCCGCTCGGCGTGCGGCTGCACCTCGACCCCGGCCCCGGTGAGGTCCGCGGCGGTGCCCTCGTGCCCGCCGGTCTTCCCGCCGAGGTCCTGGGCCGTCAGCTTCAACGGCTGCCACGCCCCGGAGGCCCCGTCGGCGTACTCGGCGACGATCTCGTCCACGCCGATCATCTCGGAGCCGAAGTAGACCAGCACGTGGTCGGCGGAGACCTGGTCGGTGTCGTTCCTGACGGTCACCGACCCCTCGGACCAGCCGCCGCCGGGCTCGACGGAGGCGAACCCGTCCATCCGGATGCTGCGGGCCGGATCGCTCCCGGCCGCCTGGGCGGCGGGGGCGGTCAGCGCGATCGGCGACGCGACCAGCGCCGCCGCCATGAGCGCATGGCGAATTCTCACATGTACCTCAATGGTCCGAAATCGACGCAATTCCCGGCGATTGCGCGGGGATTCCCCCCCGTCGCGCGGGCGGCAGACTATCCGACCTTCATATTGGAATGTCAACCAACTATTTTTGAACGACAATTCCCTACACGTCGACAAAGCGGGCCTTGATCGCGGAGCCCGTCCGGCGGATCGTGGAAGGCACCATCGACCGCGCCCACCCCGACTGGAGCGACCATGACCGCCGTGCGCGTGAAGGCCTTCGACCACCTCGTGCTCAACGTCCGCGACGTCGAACGTTCACTGGAGTTCTACAGCGGACTGCTCGGGCTGGAGCCGGTCCGCGTCGACGAGTGGCGGGCCGGCCGGGCCCCCTTCCCCTCGATCCGGATCACCCCCGAGACGATCATCGACCTGACGGCCCGCCCGCGCGGCGGGTCCAACGTCGACCACCTCTGTCTCACCGTCGAGCCGCTGGACTGGCAGGAGGTCATCGACGCCGGCACCTTCACCGTCCTGGAGGGCCCCGTCACCCGCTACGGCGCCCGCGGCGACGCCACCTCCGTCTACGTCCAGGACCCGGACGGCAACACCGTCGAACTCCGCTGGTACCCCGAGGACGCCGCCTGACCGACCGCCTCGGCCCGGGGCGTTCCCGCCGCCGACGGGGCCGCCGGGGCGGGGCTCCGGCGGCCGCCCGACGCACCGTTACACGGTGGTGACACCGCTGTGTAGGTGCGCGAACGATCCGTCTGGGAAGCTCTTCCCATCGCAGCCGCCGGGCCCGCACCGCAAGCGGGCCGACCCCGGCACCAGGGCTGCATCCGACTCTGTTTCCGGGGGGAAATAGCCATGTCCGCTCGCCCGTCCGCCCGCCGTTCCCGCACGCTCGCCGCCGCCACCCTGGTGGCCGTGACCGCCGGTGCCGTCCTCGTCCCGACGGCCGCCTTCGCCGACGCTCCGGCGCCGGCCGGCACCCTGCCCCTGGTCGCCACCCTGGAGGCGAACGCCGGGCAGGCCCCGCTGACCCGCGGCGGCAACGGCGCGGAGCTGACGATGACCGTCACCAACAACTCCGACCAGGAGCAGCCGTTCCACCCGGCGGTGACCGTCAAGCCGGTGGGCTCCGCCCCGACCGGGTGGACCTGGATCGACTTCAGCGCCAAGGCGATCTCCGCGCCGGCCACCTACGGCCTGCGGTCCTGGGGCGCCGGCAACAGCTTCTCCGGCTACGTCCTGCCCGAGAACAGCATGTACTTCGTGCCCTTCAAGGTGCCGGCCCACACGACCTACAGCTGGGCGGTCTCCTTCAAGCTGAAGGCCGCCCTCCCGGCGGACGACACCGCCGTCGAGGTCGGGCTGGTGAACGACCAGAACGACAGCACCAACAGCGGCCCGGTGACGCTGCCGGTCGCCTCCCCCACCGGCGCCCTCGTCCAGAGCTTCAGCAACGTCTCGGGCGGCGTCTCCTACACCAAGCCGTTCGAGACCGACCTCAAGCTGACCAACAACGGTGCGGCCATCGGCTCCACGATCAACCCGACGCTGCGCCTCGGCGACGGTTCCCGCCCGGTCCCGGCCGACCTCAAGCTGGACGTGCTCCAGGGCGGCCAGTGGGTCACGGTCCCCGGTTCGGGCAGCGTCTGGCAGCTGCCGCCGGTGGTCGGCGGCCTCGGCCAGGGCGCGACCCAGCACTACAACGTGCGGCTCTCGCTCACCGGCTTCAGCGGCCCGGGGAGCTACTTCTCCGACTCGCTCGGCCTCGTCCCGGACACCGACCAGGGCCCGGTCGACACCACCGTGAAGGCGACGCTCTCGGTGGACGGCTCCCCCGTCCTCTAGGACCGTCCGGGGAGCGCACCGTGTGGTTGACGTCCGGGGGGCCGTCAACCACATGATCGTTCCATGACGACGCAGCGATCGAGCGACCGGTACCCGTCCGAGCACACCGTGGTCCGTGACGGCGTCCGGCTCCTCTGCCGCGACACCGGCGGCCCGGGCCGGCCCGTCGTCCTGCTGCACGGCCTGGCCGGCCACGGCGGCGAGTGGGACGCGCTCGTCGCACGGCTGGGCCCCGGACACCGCGTCGTCACGGTCGACCAGCGCGGCCACGGCGCCTCCGAACGCCGGCCCGGCGACGTCTCGCGCGCCGCCTACGTCGCCGACGCGGCGGCCGTCCTGACCACCCTCGGACTGCGCGGGGCCGTGCTGGCCGGCCAGTCGCTCGGCGGCCACACCGCCATGCTCACCGCTGCCGCCCACCCGGGCCTGGTGGACGCGCTCGTCCTGGTCGAGGCCGGCGCCGGCGCGGCGGACCCCGGCCTCCAGGCCGAGGTGGGCGGCTGGCTCGACTCCTGGCCCTGCCCGTTCCCCTCCCCGGAGGCCGCCGCCGAGTTCTTCGGCGGCGGTGCGGCCGGAGCCGGCTGGGCGGCCGGACTGGAACGGCGCGCCGACGGCTGGTGGCCGCGGTTCGACCGGGACGTCATGATCGGCTCGCTGGCCGAGAACGCCCGGCGCGACTTCTGGCCGGAGTGGGCCAAGGTCTCCTGCCCCACCCTCGTCGTCCTCGCCCGGCGCGGCATCGTCGCGCCCGCCGAACTCGCCGAAATGCTCCGCCTCCGCCCGGACACGATCGCCGTCAGCATCCGCGACGCCGGCCACGACGTCCACCTGGAACAGCCCGGGGAACTGGCCCGCCTGCTGCTCGGCTTCCTCGCCACCCGCCCGGCCCCCTGAGCGTCGCCGCGCGGAACGTCCGGGGGGGACGTCCGGGGGGGAACGTCCGGGGGGACCCCTGCGCCGGACGTCACGGACGCGGGGATCCGTCGGTCCCACGGCGGTGACCGGCGGGGGCCGGGGCGAGCAGGCGACGCAGCGCCGCGGGGGTGTGGCCGACGTGCTCGCGGACGACGCGGGTCAGGTGCGCCTGGTCGGCGAAGCCGAGCCGGGCCGCGAGGTCGGCGAGGCCGGGCTCGCCGGCGGCGAGCCGGTCCATGGCCCGGGCGACCCGCACCCGGTTGCGGTAGCGGGTCAGCGAGACGCCCGTCTCCCTGGAGAACACCCGGCTCAGCCGGTAGGGCGACACCTCCAGCAGCGCGGCCAGTGCGCAGAGCCCCCCGGCCTCCGGGGCCTCTTCGACGATCGCCTCGCGCGCCGCCGCGGCCAGCGCCCGGTCGGCGGGCCGGGAGCGGACGGCCGGCTCACCGGCCGCGGCCGCGACGAGGCGGAGCAGTTCCTCCGTCAGCGCGTAGTCGACGTCACCGGCGCCCGCGGCGGCGACCAGCCGGCGGTGGGCGAGATCGACGCGCGCGTCGACGTGCACCGTCGCCGCGGCGGGCGGGCGCCCGAGGAGGGAGGGCTCGAAGTCGACCGACGTGCAGACGTCGCCGCCGGCCGGGTGGGCGAAGCGTTCCTGCTCGCCGGGCGCGCCCAGGTAGGCCATGGTCCGGTCCAGATCGGTGTCGACCCCGTCGGCCGACCGCCGGAACCTGCCGCGACGCACCAGCACCAGGCGGTGGCCGTCGCGGATCTCCGGCCGCGACCACCGGACGTGGTCGGAGCGGCACCCCACCACGGCGACGGTGAACTCCGGGCGCGCCGCGAGGGTCGAGGCGGACAGCATGCCGCGAACGGTACCCGCCGGGTACGACGGAACGGCCCGCAAGGATCTTCAAGACCGCCGGTGTCCCCGCCCCGGATGCTGGGGCCACCCGAGGACACGAAGGAGCCCCCCATGGCCTCGATCCACAAGGAACTCGTCATCGACGCCCGTCCCGAGGCGGTGTGGTCGGTGCTCAGCGACTACGGCGCGGTGCACACGCGACTGGCGCCCGGGTTCGTCACCGGCACCCGGCTGAGCGCGGACACCCGCACCGTCACCTTCGCCGACGGCACGATCGTGCTCGAACGGCTCGTCGACCTCGACCACGCGGCGATGCGGGTCGCCTACACGGTCATCGGCGGCAGCCTCCACCCGTCCCACCACCACGCGTCCATGCAGGCCCTTCCGGAGCCCGGCGGCCGGACGCGGTTCGTGTGGCACACCGACGTCCTGCCCGACGCCCTGGCCGCACCGATCGCCGAGTCCGTCGAGCACGGTTCGGCGGTGATCCGCCGCACGCTGGAGGCCGCGCCACCGGCCCCGTCCGGAGCGGCGCCCGCCTCGGACGCGCTCCGATGAACGGCCTCGACGTCGTCCGGGCCGCCTGGAGGGCGTTCGCCGCCCACGACGCCGACCGGATCTCCGCGGTCCTCACCGAGGACGCCGAGTGGCTGGCACCTCCGGGGAACGCCACGGCCACCGCGCTGGACCGCCCCAGCCACATGATCGGCAGGGAGGCCATCACGCGCTTCCTCGCCGAGGACTTCTCCCGCCTGTTCGCCGCCGACGTCGACGTCACCTTCCACGCCTTCCACCTCGCCGGCGAGCACGTGATCGTGGAGGAGACCATGACCGCGACCCTCTCCGACGGCCGCCCCTACGCCAATGACTATTGCCTGGTCTTCGAACTCCGCGACGGTCTGGTCCACCGCGTCCGCGAGTACCTGGACACCGCGCGCGGACACCGCATGGTCTTCGGCGACACCGCGCGGTAGCCGAGGACGACGAGGCGCCGCCCCGGGGTGACCCCGGGGCGGCGCTTCGCTCTCCCGGGGTCGGCCGGCCAGGGGGAGGCAGACCTTGTTGCCCTCGGCGCCGTAGCCGGACTCGACGGCGGTGGCCCCGTCCCCGTGCTCGTCGCGGATCCGCCGGGAGATCTTCATCGAGCAGAGCAGGACTTCAGCCCGGGACCACCACATCCGCCTCGTCACCCTGGGGATCCGCAGCAGCCAGCAGGACTTCCGCCGCCTCGGTGCGGACGTAGAGCACGTACCGGCCGCTGCGGTGTGCGTCGACCAGGCCGGCGGAGCGGAGAGCGGTCAGGTGCTGGGAGACTCCGCCGGGGGTGATCCCGGTGCGGCGGGCCAGGTCGGTCGTCGAGGCGGGGGTGTCGAGTTCCGCCAGCAGGCGGGCCCTGGACCGGCCGATGACCGCCGCCAGTGCCTGCGGGACGGCGGATCGCCGTTCCCAGAGCGCGGCCACGCCGCGCGGCGGATAGCGCAGGGTGGGCTGCCAGTTCGGGCTGATCACGGAGAAGACCCGGGGCCAGACGAACACCGACGGAACGAGGAGGAGCCCGCGCCCGCCGAGTTGCCGGCTGCCGCGGACATAGCGGTGCCCGACGTACAGGGTGTCCTCGTCCCAGGCCACGCCGGACGCCAGGTCGCCCAGCAGCTGGTCCGCTCCGTGCTCGGCGAACAGCCGGGCCCGGTGCAGCACGTCTCCCTCCAGGAGGGAGCGCAGCCGGGGCCAGTGCGGCGCGAGTGCGATCTCCCAGTAACTCTCCACCTGTTCGGCGAGTTGGGCGAGACCGCGGCGCGGATCGCCGCGCAGCCGGTCGATCCGCTCGGAACGCGGCGCACGTGGGCCGCTGAGGCCGGACCGGACCTTCTCGGGTGGCGTCGCGCGCAGAACGGCGAGCTCAAGCCCCAAATCAGCGACCGAGGTTGTCGGTGGTGGTGCGATGAAGACCGGGATCGACCGGGGCGGGTCCGGGACCAGATCGGCGAGCAGGCGCCAGTCCAGCCCCGAGGCTGCCAACCGGCGACGAACCTGATCGATCCACGGGCGGTGCAGCGGGTGCTCGGCCGGATGCTTCAGCACCCTGACACTGGCCACCACCTCCCACAGCGGCGAAAGAGCGAACCGGGTGCGGGCCAGGTCACGGACGGAGAATGCCAGGTCCAGCACGGTGCAGCCCCTCTGCGGCGGAGGACCCGGCGGCCGACGGGTCAGGATTCAGCCCAGCCTAAATTCCTCGCCCGCCGGGCGGCGCGGCAGGAACCTCGCTCCATGACCAGCACTGATCTCGCCCACGGGCCGGACACGGCCGCTCCCACGCCCGATCCGCATCCTTCGGTCCTCCGAAACCCGGACTTCCGCCTGCTCATCGGTGCCGCCGCAGTGAGCAGACTCGGCACCGCGGTGAGCTCCTTGGCGATCCCGCTGACCGCCGTCCTGGCCCTGCACAGCTCGGCCGGACAGGTCGGCCTCCTGGCGATGCTGAGCACCGTCGCCTTCCTGTTGATCGGTCTGCCGGCCGGAGCCTGGGTGGACCGGATCCGCAAGCGACCCGTGATGATCGCCGCAGACCTGGCCAGGGCCGCCCTCCTCGGGTCGGTGCCGGCCGCCTGGCTGCTCGGCTGCCTGACGATCCAGCAGCTCTATGTGGTGGTCCTGCTGGCGGGCGCGGCCACTGTCTTCTTCGACGTGGCCACGCTGAGCCGACTGCCCGACCTGGTCGGGCGGGACCAGCTCACCCGGGCCAACGCCCACCTGGTGACAGTGGACGCCCTCACCCTGATCGGCGGGCGCAGCGCGGGCGGCTTCCTGGTGGCGCTGTTGTCCGCCCCGACCGCGATCGTGGTCGACGCGGCCGGCTACCTGGGATCGGCGATCCTCCTGCTGCGCATCCGCCGGCCGGAGCCGCAGCCGCGGCACCGGCGCGACACCCGCCTCGGCGGCGAGATCCGGGAGGGCCTGCGCTTCGTGTTCGGCCACCCGACCCTCCGGGCCGTCGCGCTCGCCGGAGCCTGCACCAACCTGTCCATCCAGCTCTGCCAGACCATGCTGCCGGTGCTGTTCGCCCGTGAACTCGGCCTCTCCGACGGCATCATCGGCCTGTTCTTCGCGGCCGGTGGCGTCGGGGTGTTCATCGGTTCGCAGTCGGCCCGCCGGCTGGCTCACCGACTCGGCGCGGGTCGGGTGCTGTGGCTGATGGGCCTGGCCGTCGCGCCGCTCGGCGGCCTGCTGGCGCTGGCCGATCGCGGCCCGGCCCTCTGGCTCGCCGCGGCGGCCTGGCTGATCACCACCTGCAAGGTCGGCATCGACAACGTGATCACGGTCAGCTTCCGCCAGAGCGTGACACCGGACCACCTGCTCGGCCGGATGAACGCCACCATGCGGGTCGTCCTGACCGGCTCGCTCGCCGTCGGCGCCGCCCTGGCCGGCCTGCTGGGCGAACTCGCCTCGGTGCGAACCGCCCTGTGGGTCGGCGCGGCCGGGCTGGCCACGGTCTGGGTACCGATCTTCTTCTCACCGCTGCGCACCCGGCGCGAACTGTCCGGTCCCGGCGCCCTGCGGTGAAGGGGTGACCACGGCGAAGCGCCGCCCCGAGAAGCGACAGCTCTCGGGGCGGCGCCCGGGCGCGGTGTGTCAGTCGGCCAGGGGGAGGTAGACCTTGTTGCCCTGGGCGGCGAACTCGGCGGACTTCTCGGCCATGCCCGCGAGGGCCTCGGCGTCGTAGCCGGACTCGACGGCGGTGGCCCCGTCGCCGTGCGGCGCCGAGGTTGGTCACCGAGGGCAGTTCGTGGCCGGATCGCCCCTCCCGCCGGGTCGGGGGCGATCCGGTGTGCTCATGGAGTTGTTCAGGCGCCTCTGCCGGTCAGGCCTACGCGTTGGTGAGCAGGAAGTCGTCGGCGGTGGCGTCCATCAGGAGTTCGTCGCAGGGACGGCCGCGCCAGTAGCCCGACTGCCGCAGCCGGCCCGCGGGCCGGAAGCCGGCCTTCTGGTAGGCGGAGACGCCCGCCACGTTCGGCTCCAGGACCTTGAGCCACACCATCCGCAGGGCCGTGTACTCGAACGCCCAGCGGAGCGTCAGCTCAGTGGCCTCGGCCGCGAAGCCCTTACCGCGTGCCTCCGGGGCGAGGAGGATGACGTACTCGGCCGTCCTCACGGCGGGGTCGATCGAGAGGGTCGTGATGCCGACCGGCGTGTGGTCGTCGCCGGCGACCACCTCGAACTGGGGGTAGTCGCGGTTGCGGCCCTGACCTTCCCAGCCGCCCGCGCGGACCTCCCAGGACTGGGCGACCTGCGTGCCGAAGCCGAGGATGGTGCCGGGGTCGTTCTCCCATCGGTGGTAGTCGGCCAGGTGGTCACGGTTGGTCATCGCCAAGCTGACGCGCTCGCCGGGCAGCAGGATGTGAGGGGTGGGCATCGATGCCTCGTTCCGGGTCGGTCGGTGCGTTGATCGGTGTGCAGTCGCCAGTCTGCTCGGGTTCCTCCACCGGCAGGCCGTGAACGTCGTACATCCAGGCGTGCAGGCGTATCGGGTCGGTGGCCACGCCGTGGCGCCAGGCACCACCACGGCCGCCGAGCAGGAGAAGGAGGGAGGCCGCCACGCTCTCCTCCAGGCAGGCGACACGGGCGGGAAACGCGCGGGCGGCCCAACGGACCGAGCGCACCGCGAGGCCGGCGTGGCGTGCGCCCGGGAGCGGCAGGTGGCCGCCGGCCTCGGCAAGACGGCGAAGGCGACCGAAGCTTCTGCCAGGACGGCCTGCCGTACGTACGACCAAGGTCGTCGCCACGACGGCCGCCGCCGCCAGCCGCCATGCCCACGGTGGCGGGGCGACCCCCTCCAGACGGGCAGGGGATTCGCGGGTTCCCCAGGAGACCTGCGAGTCGCGCGGGGAGACCGGGGCCGGCGCCGCGCTGTGCTTCAGCGCGTCGAGCCAGCGGGTGAGCGTGTCGCCCGTGAGGAGGACCGTCCGGCCGGTCCGGTAGTCGACGACCACGCCCGCGCGAGCGGTCAGCGCGGTACGCGTGTGCTTCGTCGGCGTGGGAATCGTCATGGCCTCTCCTCCCAGCGAACCGCCTGTCCGGCCGCGGCCGAGGACCGGAGCCAGAGTTCCGTACCGAGAACCGGTTCGATCAGGCCCCACGGGATGTCGACGCCGAGCACGGCATGGCCCAGCAGCGAGCGCACGGCCGCCGGACGGATGAGCCCGAGGCCGGCGAGGTGCCCGTCCACCAGATCCAGGACCCGGGCCTTGTTCGCGCGCAGCCCGTGGTGGTGATCGGCCGCGAACACCCCCTTGGCGCCCCGCTGAAGGACCCCTTGAGGCAGGAGACCGGTCACGGCGTCGGTCAGCAGCGGCTTGTAGCGGCGTGCGGACCATCGTTGCGTCGCGGACGTGGCGAGGACGGTCTCCACGATGCGGGCGTCCGTGTAGGGGTTGTGCATCTCGATGCCGTGCGCGGCTGCGAGTTGGTTCTCCGTCGCAGCGGTCCGGCCGACGTAACGTGCTTCTCCCAGGAGGTAGCGGTCGGCGTGGCCGAGGGTGAGCGTGTCCGCGTGTGGAGCGGTGACGGACCGGGCCAGGTCGAGCGTGCGGCGGGTGAGCCACGGCATCGGCGCCGTCGCACCGCCGAGCTTTCCGGGGTCCTTCCAGGCCGCGGCCACCACTGTCCAGGGGCTCGACCGGTAGAGCCGTGCCCATGCCTGCGCGTCGTCGGCCAGGCGGAGGAACCGACCCGATCGCGCCAGGTCGGCCATGTGCACCGGGGGCGGCATGAACAGGGAGTCCCCGCCGTCCCCGGTCAGGTGCACGTTCATGCCGTCAACCGCCAACAAACGGAGTTGGGCGGAGAGTTGGGCGTGGACCATGGCCGACGGCGCCGGTTCGTCCGTCAACGGGACGGAATCGAGGTCCGCGAAGGGCAGGTGCTCCGGGCCCAGGGGCATGAAGCGGTGGCGGATAGCGGGGAACGCACGGGCGACGGCGCGGGCGTGGTCGATGTCTCCGCCGCTCTCCCGCCCCTTGGGGTGGTAGGTGAGGCCGGTGACAGGACCGGACGTTGCGGCGATCGCCGCAAGGGTACTGGAGTCGAGACCACCCGACAGATCGGAGGACGCCGCTTGTCCGGAAACCCGGATGAGCACGCTGTCCTCCAGGTCGTCGCGCAGCCGCTGTACGGCGTCGCCCCAGGCGAGGCGGGGCGCCCGCCAGAACGGAGCGAAGGCGGAAGCGCCGTGCGCGTTGGCGGTCCAGCGATGCCCCGGCGGTACCTGTTCCACTCCCTTCCAAGCCGACCGGCCGGGAACCCACGCGGTCGGCTCGGCCAGGTGCGCGGCCAGCCAGGTTTCGTCCGGCTCGGCGCCGATCAGCGAGGCCAGCGCGAGCGCACTCGATGCCCAGACCAAAGTCCCGTCAGCCTGGGTGATGTAGACCGGGGCCGCGCCGGCAGGGTCGGCCCACACCGTGAGCTCGCCGCGGCCGTCGTCGAAGACCAGGGTGTACGCCCCCGTCCAGGCGGTTGCCGCCATGTCCAGGACGCGCAGACCGGTTGAACGGACGAGGCGATCCAGGTCCGCGTCCGTGGCACCGCACGGGCCGAAGACCGCCAACCGCTCACCGGCGCCCTCCGCCAGGCGTACCCGGGCGTCGACCGACCAGGCCGACGGGCCGCGCCACAACACCCTTGCGCCGACAGGCGTTCGGGACGTGGCGGCCGGGGGGGTGATTGATCCACCGAACAGGCTCATGCGATCACCTCCAAGGATCGAGCCCGAGCAAGGTGCGGCGGCACCCCCGGGGGTCAGGGTGCCGCCGCCGTGCCGTCAGCGTCAGGCGTCGTACGGCGCGCGCTTGCCCTCGACGCTGTTGTTGTTGCTGCCCTTCGTCAGGAACGTCGCGTCGCCCAGGACGACGACCTCCTCCTCCTGCTCGGGGTCGAGCTGGACCAGGTTCTCCATGTCGTTCACCTCCCTCCGCTGGTGCAGGCGTGACGGTCGATCCCGTCACGGTGGCGCACCCCGGGCCCCGGTGTCGTCGTCGGGGCCTGGGGAGTCTTGGGGGACCCGCCTGTCAGGTCGGCGGCTCGCGATCGGGTGCCGACCGCGCGGGGTGTGCGAGGCCCTGATGGTCGGCAGCCTCCAACTGGTTCAACACCGAAGCACCGAGGAGGAACACGGTGACCGCGTGGCCGAGCACCCAGACCCCCGCCAGTACCGCACCAACCGGGTCACGATGCTCGCCACGATGAAGACCGTGGGTCCCTGGTCCATTCACGTTCACGCCGCCACCGTCCTCAGCTCGAACCAGACCCACTTGCCGAGCGCGGCGAGGTCCACACCCCAGCGAGAGGCGAGCGTGTCCACCAGGCCGAGGCCGTACCCGGACTCCGCCTCACCCTTCGGCTCCATGCGGCACGGCAGTTCAACGGACGAATCCCGGCCCCCCACACGTACCGACGGCTGCCGCCGGCGGCCACCAACTTGCGCGCGGCACCGGCCGATTCGGGGATACAGGGCAGTTCCACCCGGCACCGCCAGTCACCAGGAAGCACCACCGGAATCTCGATGGGCACGTCGATCGGGCGACCGGCGGAGGAGGGATGGACTGTCGAGGCGGAATTGATCACGCTCATCAGCCCGGCCACCCTCTCCATCGCCCTCCGGGCATCTCCCGAAGGTGACTCCACAGTCCCCGAGCGGACAGCTTCGAGAAAAGGCCAGCGTGTGTACCCACGATGGGTAAACTCGCGGTCGGTTATCTCGCGTGACACTGAGCGATGATCTTCCTGGCGCTGAGGGGTGGCAGCCATGAGCGAGTCCACAGAGCCGCAGGGGCTTCCGCGCAGACTGCTCGCGGACCCCGACATGCTGCTCGCCTGCGCGGAGCGCGACTTCGCGCGGATCTTCCAACTCGCCGCGCGCAAAGGCGGGTTCCACCCGTCCCGCATCGCCCGCGCATGCGAGCTGACGCCCAGCAGGGTGGGCGAGGTGATGAAGGGCCGCCCGAAGATCACCAACATGGGCGTCATCGAGCGCATCGCGGACGGCTTACGGATTCCCGGGCGGGTGCTCGGCCTGGCCGACCGCAGTTGGGAACAGCCCGCCGTCCTACGCCAGGGGCTCTCACTCCAGGTCGAGGTGGCGCATCTCCCCCGGCCGGCTCCCGAAGCCCGAGCAGGAACCGAGCTGGACGACATCCTCGCCATAGCCGCAGGTACAAGGGTCACGCCCAACGTCCTGCGTTCCCTGCAAGCGTCCATCGAGGACTATTGGCGACGCGACGACCAGCATGGCGGTGAAGCCCTACGGCCGGCGGTGATCGGCCAGCTCGGGTACGTCACGGGCATCATGCGCGACACGGCGGACCCCAACTTCCGTCGAAGCCTCCACGGCATCGCTGCCGAACTCGCGCGCCTCACCGGGTGGACGTACTTCGACGCACGGCAGTTCAACACCGCCCAGAGCTACTTCACGGAAGCACTCCGGTTCGCGCGCGAGATCGGCGACCGCCCGTTCATCGCCAACGTGCTCGCCTGCCTCAGCCTCCAGGCGACCTACCAGGAGAGAGCCCAGGACGCGATCACGCTGGCCCGAGCCGCCCAGGACAACGCCCACCTCGACGGTGGTACGCCGAGGCTGCTGTCGATGCTGTCGATGCGCGAAGCCTTCGGCCACGCGAGCGCGCACGACCAGGAGGCGACCCACCGGGCGATCGCCACAGCGCACAACCACTTCGAGCGGATCGCCACCACCGACGACGACCCCGTGTGGGTCCAGTACTTCGACCACACCAAGCTCACCGTGGACACCGGGATCGCCCTTGGCCAGCTGGGCGATGCGACGGCCGCCGAGCCCCTCATCGCCGAAGCCCTTCGTGCCGAGCCGAAGACGAACCTCCGAGGCCGCGCGTTCCACAGCTTCTGGCTCGCCCGCACGCAACTCCAGCGGCAGGAAATCGAACTGGCCTGCACGACCGCGACGGCAGCCCTCGACCTCGCGGCGGCCGTCGAATCACCCAGGGTGGTCGCCCATCTCCAGGAGTTCCGGCAGCTGCTCAAGCCCTACCGCGGCCACACCCGGGCCGAGGAACTGGTCGACCGGATCACCGGCTCGGCCGGATGATCAGAGGCCGGCCTCGTCGAGCAGCAGGTAGAGCACACCCACGAGCGTGCCGCTGCTGACGATCTCGCGACGGTCGATCATGCCGCGCAGCTCGGACAGGGCGACCCATTCGATCCGGTCGGACTCGTTGCGCTCGGTCGGCGGGCCCACGTACTCGACGGCATCGGCCCGGAACACGAAGTGCTCGGAGTCGGTGATCCCGTTCGCCGGCTGGGCGTAGATCAGCGGCTTGACCTCACCGACCCTCCAGCCGGTCTCCTCCAGCGCTTCGCGGGCCGCAGCCTCCGCCGGGGTCTCGTCCGGCTCGATCAGCCCCATCGGGAGCTCCCAGGCCCAGGTGTTGGTGATGAAGCGGTGTCGCCACATCATGAGCACCTGCTTCTCGCTGTTCACGATGGCCGCGACCGCCAGGTGCCGCAGCTTGACCACGTGATGCTCCCAGCGGTGCCCGTCGGGCTGCTCGACATCGGCCAGCCACAGGTTCACCCAAGGGTTCTCGTAGATCGGACGTTCCCCGTGGACCTTCCACTGCATCGCTGCGGCCCCTCTCGACGGACCCTCAGCATGTCAGACCGTGAGACTCACCGGGTCCGATTCGGCGAATTCTCGTCAGAGTGACGCAATGTGCCCGGACCTGGGCCATCTGCGCTGTACTCGGAAATTAGGTGCGCCGTCCCGGACACGCGAGGAGACTCCCGCCATGGATGCATCTGACGAGATGACGGGTTTAGCCGACCTGTGAAGGCCGCAGAAGTGATCGTTCGTTCCCCATGCAGACCGAACCCGACGAGTCAGTGACACTGGCCGCTCCAGGGGTTGGGGCGATCGAGGTCGCAAGCTCTCTCGCGCACCAGTTGCTCTCACAGCATCCGTCCAACAGGTAGGCCTGCCCCGGTCGCCTCACCGCAAGGGGAGGCGACCGACAGGAGACCATGCACACCCGCTCCGTGTGCACGAAGCTTCATACAAGAAGCCAACGTCTACCGAGCGCCGTCCCGCGTCGGTCGGGACGGCGCTCGGGTGTGGTGTGTCAGTCCGCGAGAGGCAGGTAGACCTTGTTGCCCTGGGCCTTGAACTCCTCGGACATGGCCTTCATGCCCGCGAGGGCCTCGGCGTCGTAGCCGGACTCGACGGCGGTGGCCCCGTCGCCGTGCTCGTCGCGGATCTTCTGGGAGATCTTCATCGAGCAGAACTTCGGGGCGAGACCAGCACCTTGGCGCTGGGCCGGCGCCCCGATCGGCCCGCCCACGCGGCTCAGTGCCAGCGAGTGAACGGGAGACGCCCAGGCCGGCGCCGGCCGCATGGGTGCAACACCCGGAGCGGGGCATCCAGCAGGTCCCCGGCCACGAACCCGGGGTCATCACCCGTGCCGGTCATCCACTCGGCAATCCGGTGGAGGACATCGGCGCACCGTTCGCCGTCGAGCCGCAGAGCCTGTTCGGCACCCGGAAGCGCAATGCGTACCCCGTCGGCGATCAGCTGGAAATCGCCGAACCAACCTGGCAGGAGGGTGGCCGAGTCGGCGCCGAGCGCGTAGAGGAGAGCGGCCGCAGGACTGGCCCTGCGCGCCGCCGGCGTACACATCCCGTCGAAACCACTGCCGGCCGTCAGAGCCAGGCTTGCGTCCCGCATCGCCTTCGTCGTGGCGGTCTCCGAGTTGGCTCCGTGGACGAAGTCCGCGAACCGGATCCCCGCAGCGGTCGGCAGACGGACCGCAGGATGCCTTGCATCGGGCGCGAGGAGGGTCTCCCCGTCGCAGTCCCGCCGCCACCACGCGAGAGTCTCCGTGTAGCCCGTCGGCTTGCGGAAATCGTCGGCCGTGACGAGGTGCGCGAACCTCCCCGGCAGCGCCGCAGCCTCCTGGTCGGGCACGGCCCCGATGACCCATGCGCCGGTCGAGCCCACCGTTACTTCCGCCTCGCCGCCGCGACGGACAGTACCGGGTCAGGCGGATCAGCCCGCGCACGAGGCCGGGAACACCGATCCGACCGCCGTTGCGGCCAAGGGCGTGGCGCTGTCTCGGAACGGCCTTCCGGCTGTCCGGGACAGCGCCACGTGGTCGAGCGTCAGTCCGTCGGCGGGAAGTGCACCCGCTCCGGACGCGCGCCGCCCATCACGGCGAGGGCTAGTCCCGACGGCGAGCTGCGGCTCGTCCGTTGCGCCTCACGAGGATGAGGATCGAGCCTCCCAGCACGACGGCGGCCGCCGAGCCGACCGCCATGGCGATCGACTTGCCGGAGCCGGTGGCAGCGAGTGCCTGCCCCGACTCGTGCGGACGCACGACCGGTACACCCTGTTCGTGACCGCCCTTGCCGTTGCCGTGGTCGGCCGGAGCGTTGCCGTGGTTGCCTTGGTCCTGCCCGTGTTCACCTTGCTCGTGGCCGCCGTGACCCTGACCGCCGTGACCGCCCGGAGACTGGGGCGGTCCGGCAGGGCCGGGAGGACCGGCAGGACCCGATGGGCCGGCCGGACCAGCAGGACCGGCAGGGCCGGGCGAGCCGTTCGCACCGGGCGAGCCGTTGGCGCCCGGCGATCCATTGGCACCAGGCAAGCCGTTAGCGCCCGGCGATCCGTTGGCACCAGGCGATCCATTGGCACCAGGCAAGCCGTTAGCGCCCGGCGAACCGTTGGCACCAGGCAAACCGTTGGTGCCCGGCGAACCGTTGGCACCAGGAGCACCAGGAGCACCCGGAGCACCCGGAGCACCGTTGGGGCCAGGAGCCCCGGGAACGCCGGGCGAACCGTTGGCACCGGGAGCGCCGGGAGCGCCGGGAGCGCCGGGAGCGCCGTTGGGACCGGGAGCACCCGGAGCGCCCGGGGAGCCCGCCACGCCCGGAGCACCATTGGGGCCGGGTGCACCGGGGGCGCCAGGAGCACCCGGAGCACCGTTGGGACCGGGAGCACCGGGAGCACCGGGAGCGCCGGGCGAACCGTTGGCGCCGGGAGCGCCGGGAGCACCGTTGGGACCGGGAGCACCCGGAGCGCCCGGGGAGCCCGCCACGCCCGGAGCACCGTTAGGTCCAGGTGCACCCGGGGAACCCGAGGCACCGGGAGGACCAGCGGGCCCACTCGGTCCAGGGGGGCCACTCGGTCCGGGCGGGCCGCTCGGTCCGGGCGGCCCGACGGTGCAGGCCGCCCTCGTGATGGTGTTGTCGTCGAGAGTGACGGCGCCGTTGCGCGCCAGGGCGCGGCCTTCGATCACCGAGGCGTGGTTCACGCTGATGGACGTGAGAGCCAGGATGTTGCCCTTGAAGAAGGAGTCGACGTCGATGGTGGCGGAGCTACCGACCTGCCAGAACACATTGCAGGGTTGTGCTCCGTTGACCAGGCTGACGACGCTCGACGGAGCCGTGATGAGGGTGGAGCCGATCTGGAAGATGAAGACGGCGTTCGGGTCGCCCATCGCGTCGAGGGTGACGGTCCCGGTGAGGTTCAGCGACGAACTCGCCTTGTAGACGCCGGGCGTCAGCGTCAGCCCTCCGATGTCGCCGGGCGAGGTCAGGATGGCCGTGGGGGCCCGGCCGGCAGCATCGTTGTAGGCGATGACGAGGTCGGACTGGGCCTGCGCCGCCTGCGCGTCGTTGACGTGCTGAACCCCGTTCACGGTTCCGGGGGGAAAACCCGTCACGCTGGTGCCCGGGAAGAGCCCCAGGTCGCCGTTGATGACGCTGGGTCCGGTGTTGGTGACGGTCGAGCCCGCCAGGATCGCATAGCTGGTGTCAGTCCCCAGCCCCACCGGTGCGGTTGCTGCGTGCGCTGGGCTGGCGACCAGGCCGGCCGCCGCGAGCAATGTCAGTCCGGACAGCAGGACGGACGCCCCCGCGAGTCGAGCGCGTCTACGCCCTCGCCCCGGTGGAGCGGACAACATGGCATCGACTGCCATAGGACAGGACCTTTCTTGTCACGTTGAACTCCGTCACCCGAAGTGGGCATGCGGAGCGCTACTGGTGGTTTCCGGTCAGACCTCACGCCCTCGCACTCGCGCCGGAGGGCTTTCGACGAGCGGAGCCGACCAGGACAGGTGATGGAGAGTCACCAACTCACTACACCGTGCAACAACAACATGAAAAGAAGAGAGTGATAAAGATGCAATGGAGTGACACGCCAGCGCCGATCGAGGAGCGCCCCCACCCCCGCAGCATCGTTCGCCTACGCACTAAATGCCCGGATCTGCCCTCCCCTGGCAGCCGCCGGCCGCCGCCAGCGCCGTAGCAGTACCGTTCTTTCCTCGTGGCCGCGTCCAGGCCGGTGAATCACGTATCGCCCCGTGATCCCAATTGTTGGCCCGATCATGAACGACCTAACGAATCCGCTGGAAGAGGCGCTCACTACGGCCACCGGTGACGTCGGCACGGTGGCCGAGCGCTGCCGCGCCGCAGGCGGCCTGCTCAGGGTCACCCTGGGTGAACTGCGCGCGGAAGTCGGCTACCGAAGACTCGGCAAGTACGTCCTGGAAGAACTGGCCGAGCGTCTCACCGAAGAGGGGCTCGGCTGGTTCCCGACGTGGCGGCTCTCCCCGAGGGAGAACGGCGAGCCGCGGAAGGATCACGACGTGTGGGTGTTCATCCGGAACGGCGGCCTGCGCTGCCAGATCATCGATGCCATCCAGACCCCCGACGGTTCCGACATCCCAGCGGTCCTGAACGGCCTGCTCAAAGGCCGTCCCCAGGATCTCTCCCCGGAGCGCAAGCTCGGCCTCATTCGCGAAATCCTCGGACTCTGACCCACACCCGGGAATCCGCCGACCGGATTCCACCTGCACACCCGAACGTTCGCGGCGCTGCGCCGGACACCCTTTAGGGGGCCCCGCGCCCCCGCGCCCCACCAGCCCAGCATACCCCACCCGGAGGGAGACCCCGTTGCCCCGGGCCGT
>NZ_JBHYUU010000029.1:53377-61341 GCF_042749955.1 Kitasatospora sp. NPDC059462
CACACCACCCCCCCCAGCCCCCCGCCCGCGGCTGGGCCGCCCCCCCCAACACGGCCCCCCCCCCCGCCCCCCCCCCGCGACACCTGCCGTCAGTCCGCCAGCGGGAGGTAGACCCGGTTGCCCTGGGCCTTGAACTCCTCGGACTTGACCTTCATGCCTTCCAGCGCCTCAGCGTCAACGTCGCTGGTCACGACCGCCTTGTCGCCGTACAGCTCTGTGATGCTTTTGCTGATCTTCATCGAGCAGAACTTCGGGCCGCACATCGAACAGAAGTGGGCGGTCTTGGCGGGCTCGGCGGGGAGGGTCTCGTCGTGGAAGGCGCGGGCCGTCTCCGGGTCGAGGGCCAGGTTGAACTGGTCCTCCCAGCGGAACTCGAAGCGGGCGTCGGAGAGGGCGTCGTCCCAGGCCTGGGCACCGGGGTGGCCCTTGGCGAGGTCGGCGGCGTGGGCGGCGATCTTGTAGGTGATGACGCCGGTCTTCACGTCGTCCCGGTTGGGCAGGCCCAGGTGCTCCTTCGGGGTGACGTAGCAGAGCATCGCGGTGCCCCACCAGGCGATCATCGCGGCGCCGATGCCCGAGGTGATGTGGTCGTAGCCGGGCGCGACGTCGGTGGTGAGCGGGCCCAGGGTGTAGAAGGGGGCCTCGTCGCAGATCTCCTTCTGGAGATCCATGTTCTCCTTGATCTTGTGCATCGGGACGTGGCCCGGGCCCTCGATCATCACCTGGACGTCCTTGGCGCGGGCGATCCGGCCCAGCTCGCCCAGGGTCTGCAGCTCGGCGAACTGCGCCTCGTCGTTGGCGTCGGCGATCGAGCCGGGGCGCAGGCCGTCACCGAGGGAGAAGGTGACGTCGTAGCGCGCGAGGATGTCGCAGAGCTCCTCGAAGTTGGTGTAGAGGAAGTTCTCCCGGTGGTGCGCCAGGCACCAGGCGGCCATGATCGAGCCGCCGCGCGAGACGATGCCGGTCTTGCGGCGGGCGGTCAGCGGCACGTAGCGCAGCAGCACGCCGGCGTGCACGGTCATGTAGTCGACGCCCTGCTCGCACTGCTCGATGACGGTGTCGCGGTAGACGTCCCAGCTCAGCTCCTCGGCCCTGCCGTCGACCTTCTCCAGCGCCTGGTAGAGCGGCACGGTGCCGATCGGCACGGGGGAGTTGCGCAGGATCCACTCGCGGGTGGTGTGGATGTTGCGGCCGGTGGAGAGGTCCATGACGGTGTCGGCGCCCCAGCGGGTGGCCCAGGTCATCTTCTCCACCTCCTCCTCGATCGAGGAGGTGACGGCGGAGTTGCCGATGTTGGCGTTGATCTTCACCAGGAAGTTGGTGCCGATGATCGCCGGCTCGACCTCGGGGTGGTTCACGTTGACCGGGATGACGGCGCGGCCGCGGGCGACCTCGTCGCGGACGAACTCCGGCTCCAGGCCCTCGCGCAGGGCCACGAACTCCATCTCGGGGGTGACGATGCCGCGCTTGGCGTACCCGAGCTGGGTGACCGCGGCGCCGTCGCGGCCGCGCAGCGGGCGGCGCGGGCGGCCGGGGAAGACGGCGTCGAGGTTGCGCAGGTCGCCGCCGCGCGGCGCGGTGTGCCGGATGCCGTCGTCCTCGGGGCGGGACTCGCGGCCGTCGTACTCCTCGACGTCGCCGCGCTGGCGGATCCAGGCGTCGCGCAGGGCCGGCAGGCCGCGCCGCACGTCGGCGCGGTACTCCGGGTCGGTGTACGGCCCGGAGGTGTCGTACAGCGGGACGGTCCTGCCGTTGGTGAGCACGACCTCGCGGTACGGGACGCGCAGATCGGGGCGGGACCCCTCGCGGTGGGCCTTGCGCCAGGCCGGGGTGGGGTAGCCGGTGCCCGCGCTGGTGACGGCGGCCCCGGAGCCGGACGGGGTCCGGGCAGACTGCGGCTGTGCATCGAAGGTGGTCATCGGACCTCAAACTCCCTACGCCGGCATTACCCGGTCAGGTTCCTGCGGTCGACGCAGCCGCCGGTCCGTCCCTCGACGTCCCGTTCAGCGCCCTCTCAGCCCGGTGCTCCGAGCTCCCGCGTCCGCAGGCGGTGTTGCCCGCGCATGACGTCCAACACCGTAGCGAGCCGATCGCCGGAGGTCCAGAGCGGGTCCGGGAGGAGGAACCGCGAGGTCCGGACGGTGAACGGGGGGCGCGAAGGCGCCGCGGCGGGCAGACTGGCCCCGTAGCTGACGAGGCGAGGAGGCCGGCGTGGTCGGGAGCACGGGGCGGGTCACCGGGGCGGTTGGCGCGGGGCTGGTCGGCGAGGTGATGGTGCACGTGCCGGAGCGTCAGGGCACCGAGGCGTTCCTCGCCTACCTGGCCGTGCCGGGCGAGCGGCTGACGGTCGGGACTCCGGTGGTGGTGATCGAGTACCAGCCGCCGAGGACGGTCTATGTCGCGCCGATCGGGCCGTGACGCTCCGATGACCCTCTGGTGACGAGCTTGTGACGGTGCGTCATGTCACTTCCCTTTCCCCGGGCCCCGGCCCGGGCGGACAATCCGAATCGGCGCATCTCCTGCGCCCGAAGGGGGAGTTGAACCATGGGATACGTCATCGCCGGGGCAGCCGCCGCGGCACTGATCATCGGGGTCACGCTCTTCAAACTCATGTGGCGGGTGGCCGAGCCGAACGAGGCACTGATCATCTCCGGCTCCCGGCACCGCACCGAGGGGGTCGGCGACGGCCTGGGTTTCCGGATCGTCACCGGGCGCGGCACCCTCGTCACCCCGGGCCTGCAAGGGGTCCGGCGGCTCTCGCTGGACCTCAACGAGGCCGAGCTGAACGTCGAGTGCGTCACCACGCAGGGCATCCCGGTGCGGGTGAAGGGCGTGGTGATCTTCAAGGTCGGCGACGACGACGTGTCGATCGCCAACGCCGCCCGCCGCTTCCTGGACCAGCAGAAGCTGATCAGCCAGCGCGTCCACAACGTCTTCGCCGGCCACCTGCGCTCGATCGTCGGCGGGCTCACCGTCGAGGACATGATCCGCGACCGCGAGCGGCTCACCGGTGAGACCCGGGCCGCCTCGGGGCTGGAGATGGAGAAACTCGGGCTGATCATCGACACCCTGCAGATCCAGGAGATCATCGACCCGACCGGCTACATCAAGAACCTCGCCATCCCGCACGCCGCCGCCGTCCAGCGCGACGCCCGGATCGCCCAGGCCGAGGCGGACCGGCTGGCCACCGAGGCCGAACAGGAGGCCGCCGCCCGCAAGGCCGAGGCGACCCGCAACAGCGAGATCCAGCAGTCCTCGTACCAGGCCGAGAAGGACACCGCCAACGCCCGCGCCCGGCAGGCCGGTCCGCTCGCCGACGCCGCCGCCCGGCAGGAGGTGGTGGTCCAGGAGACCCGGGTCGCCGAGCTGGAGGCACGGCGCAAGGAGCAGCAGCTCCAGATCGACGTGCGCAAGCCCGCCGACGCCCGGGCGTACGACACCCGCACCACCGCCGAGGCGGCCCGTGACGCCCGGATCTCGGCCGCGCAGGCACAGGCGCGGGAGACCGAGCTGGAGGCGGCCGCCGAGGCCAGCCGGGTGCGGGTCGCGGCCGAGGCGGACGCCGAGGCCACCCGGGTGCGCGGTCTGGCGCAGGCCGAGGCCACCACGGCGACCGGGCAGGCGGAGGCGTCCGCGGCCGAGGCGCGCGGTCTGGCCGACGCCGCGGCGGCGCGGGCGATCGGGCTGGCCCGGGCCGAAGGCATCAAGGCCCGCGCCGATGCCCTGGCCGAGAACCAGGACGCGGTGGTGGCCCAGGAGTTGGCCGAGCATTGGCCGCAGATCGTGCGGGCCGCGGCGGAGTCCTTCGGCAACGTCGAGCACATGGTGCTGCTCAACGGGGCCGACGGGATGGGCGAGTTGTTCGCCAAGGCGCTCGCGATGGGCGGCACCGGGCTCGGGCTGGCGCGCCAGCTGCTGTCCACCGTCGGCCCGGACGGCGCCGCCGCCCCGGCCACGGCCGCCCCGGTACCCGTGGAGACGGTCCCGGTGGACGCCGTGCCCGTGGACGCCGTACCGGTGGACCCGGCGCGCGAGCAGCGCTGATCCGTCTGGGTAGACCGGCCGCGCCCGCCTGAGTACCCGTACTCAGGCGGGCCCGGCCGGGCGCACCGGACCATGGGGACATGCATCCAGCAGCCACCGCGCGGATCGGCATCACCGCCGTCGGAGCCCGCCTGCCCGCCCGCCGTCTGACCTCCCAGCAGCTCCAGGACGAGATCACCGCCGGCGGCCGGCTGCGCCTGCCGGAGCGGACCTTCGAGAAGGCCACCGGCATCGTCACCCGGCACTTCGCCGCCGAGGGCGAGTACGCCTCCACGCTCGCCGTCGGCGCCGCCCGGCGCGCCCTGGACGCCCGCGGGCTGCACCCGCTCGACCTCGACCTGCTGCTCTTCGCCTCCGCCACCCGGGACGTCGCCGAGCCCGCGACCGCCCATCTCGTGCAGGCCGAACTCGGCTCCCGCGCCCACGCGTTCGACGTCAGCAACGCCTGCAACAGCTTCCTCAACGGGATCGACCTGGCCCGCGCGATGATCCTGGCCGGCCGGGCCCGGCGGGCCCTGGTGGTCACCGGGGAGACGCCCAGCCGGGCGATGCGCCGCGACCCGGCCGGCGCCGGGCAGTTCCGCGAGGGCTTCGCCGGCTACACCTTCGGCGACGCGGGCGCGGCGGTGGTCGTGGAGGCCGTGGAGCGCGGCGGCATCCTGGACGTGGAGACCGAGACCGCCTCCGAGCACTGGGCGACCGGCGGCATCCCGGGCGGCGGCTCGCGCCATCCGCGCGGTGACGAGTACAGCTACTTCCGGGGCGGCGGAACGGAGTTGCGCGGCGTCTTCGAGAAGATCGGCCCGGACATCCTGGCCCGGGTGGCGGCCCGCACCGGCTTCGGCTGGGACGACTACGCCAGGGTGCTGGTGCACCAGGTGACCGTGCCCTACCTGGAGCGGTTCGTCGAGGCCACCGGGGTCCCGGAGGAGAAGCTGGTGGTCACCGTGCCCGAGCTGGGCAATGTCGCCAGTGCCACGATAGGTGTCCAACTCGAACGGATACAGGGTTCGTTGACCCCGGGCGACAAGGTGCTGATGGTCGGCCTCGGCGGCGGCGTCAGCCTGATGACAATGGTCTGGGAGGCGTCGTGACCGAGCTGTGGGTGATCGTGCCCGCCTACCAGGAGGAGGCCCGGATCGTCGGCGCCCTGGACGCCCTCGCCGCCCAGCGGGACCGGGACTTCACCCTGCTGGTCGCCGACAACGGCTCCACCGACGGCACCGTGGCGGCCGTCCGCGCCTTCGCCGCCCGGGCACCGTTCCCGGTCGAGGTGCTGGTCGAGCCGGAGAAGGGCGTCGGCTCCGCCGTCGACACCGCGTTCCGGCACGCCATCGCGCACGGCGCCACCCTGCTCGCCCGCACCGACGCCGACTGCCTGCCCGAACCCGGCTGGACCGCCGCCGCGAGGGCGGCGCTGCTCGACTGCGGCGGACTGGTCTGCGGCCGGGTCACCGCCCGCCGGGACGAGCACGGGCCCGCCGGGCGCGCCGTCTTCCTGGTGCTGGTCGCACTCGGCGCGTTCTTCGGCCGGATCCGGCCCGCGCACCGGCGCCGGCACGGCTACCTCACCCCGTACCGGATGCACGCGGGCAACAACATGGCGATCACCGCCGAGCTGTACCGGGCGGTCGGCGGCATGCCGCGCCGCCCCTCGCCGACCGACCGGACGTTCATCAACCGGATCCGCCGGCACACCACCGCGATCGTGCACCGCCGCGACATGGTGGTGCAGAACTCCACCCGGCGGATCCGGGCGTACGGAGTGGTCGGCACCGCCCGCTGGTACCTGGAGCGCGGCGCCGGCGCCCGAGCCGTCGACGTCCGCTGACCGCGCCGCGCCGCCACCCCGCCGCACCCGCCGCCCCGATCCGCCGCAACCCGAGGACACCCCCGTGCTCGACCGGCTCGCCCACGCCCTGCGCACCGTCCACCCCGACCGCCCCGCCGTGCTTCACCGCACCCGGGCCGGCACCACCCGGGTCCGCATCCGCCGCGGCGAACTCGCCGCCCTCGCCGACACCTACGCCGTCGCCCTGCGCGCCCGCGGCCTGCACGACGGCGCCACCCTCGGCGTCGCCCTCCGCCCCGGGCCGCGCGCCCTCGCCGTCCTGATCGCCGCCCACCGGCTCGGCCTGCGCACCGCCGTCCTCGACCCGACCGCCGGCCCCGACGTGCTCGCCGCCCGGCTCGCGCTGGCCCGGCCCGACCTGGTGCTCGCCGACGCCGCCGCCCAGGCGGTGGCCGGCTGGGCCCGCCCGCTCGCCCGCCGCGCCGACCTCGCACTGCCCCCGCTCGCCGCGCTCGGCCCGGTCGCCACGCTCGGGCACCGGCTGCCCGGCTGCGCGCCCCGGCTGCGCACCAACCCCTTCGGCGCCTCGGTGCCGAGCATCCCCGGACGGGACGCACCCGGGCGGGACGGCGACGCCGTCATCGTCTTCACCTCCGGCACCACCGCCCGCCCGCGCGCCGTCGTGCACTCCCGCAGCGGCCTGGCCGCCGGGCTGCGCACCGTCACCGAACTGGTCGGCCCGCGGCCGGGCACGGTGGTGCTGGGCGGCACCTTCTTCGTGCTGGTCCCCGCGCTCACCGCCGGAGCCGCCGTCGCCCTGCCGGCCCGCGACCCCGCCGCGCTGGCCCGCCAGCTCGCACGGCTCGCCCCGGCCCACACCTACCTCACCCCGCCGCAGCTGCGCGCCGCGCTCGGCGCCGGGGCCCGCTTCACCGGCCGGGTCTGGACCGGTTCGGCGCCCGCCGACGCGGCCCTGCTGCGCCGGGTCAAGCAGGCCGGGGCCGACCAGGCCTGGGGCGTCTACGCGCTCACCGAGCTGTTCCCGGCCGCGGCGGTCGAGGAGGCCGAGAAGAGCGCCTTCACCGGGACCGGCGACCTGGCCGGCGCCCCGCTGCCGGGCGTGCGCACCGGACTCGGCGACGACGGCGAACTGCTGCTCACCGGCCCCGGCGTCCGGCACCGCTACCTCGGCGAGGAGCCCGAGCCCTGGGTGCGCACCGGCGACCGCGCCGCGCTCGACCCGGACGGCCGGATCGTGCTCGCCGGCCGGCTCAAGGACATGGTGCTGCGCCGCGCCGAGAACATCTACCCGGGCCTCTACGAACCGGCCCTGCACCTGCCGGGCGTCGAACTCGCGGTCCTGGTCGGCGTCCCCGACGGGAACGGCGACGAGCGGCTGGTCGCCCTCGTCCAGCCCGCGCCCGGCACCGACCCCCGGCGGCTGCGCGGGGCGCTGGCCGGCCCGCTGGAGCGGATGGGCTCGGCCCGCCCGGACGCCCTGCTGTTCGGCCGGGTGCCGCTGGCCGGCCGCTCCCGCAAGCCCGACCGGGCGGCGGCGTCCGCCCACTGCGCGCGGGAGCTGGCGACATGACCGGCGGCACCGGCCGGGAGCCGGCCCGGCACCGGGGCGCCCGCCGCCGGGACCGCCGGGTCTACCTGCGCAGCCACCCCCTGCTGTTCGCGCTGCTCGCCGCCACCCGCCGCCGCCCGGTGGCCCGGCTCGGCCGCACCGTGCTGGTGCACGGCGCCGAGGCCTACCGCGAGGCGCTCACCCGGATCCCGCTGGACCGCACCGCACCGGGCACCACCGGCGGCGCGGCCGCCGAACTCACTGAGGGCGGCGCGCTGTTCGACCAGGAGGGCACCGGTCACCGCACCGCCCGGCGGGAGGTGGCGGCCGGGCTGGACGCGGCGGCGGTGGACCGGCTCCGCCCCCGCTGGCAGGCGGTGCTCGCCGCCCGGACCCCGGAGCTCGCCACCGGCGACCTCGAACTCGTCGCCCTGGCCCGCGAACTGGCCGGGGTGACGGCCGCCGCGCTGACCGGGTCGGCCGGCTGCCCGCACGCGCTGGCCGGCGCCGCCGCCGAGGCCGCCGCGGCCGCCGCCCGCGACCACCTGCCCGGCCTTG